>DYOJ01000777.1 GCA_020720705.1 Acetofilamentum sp. | reverse complement strand
GTCAGTGTAAAAGTTGTCCCACAACCTGTTAAATTTGTTGAGCACACCGTAACCCTCGGCGACCAAGGCGATTCCGACGGCAGTTTTTTGGATTTGAGTTCGGGGCAAATTTATATGGCTCAAAATGCAAAACCTAACTGCGAAACATTAGATTTTGTATATTATTGGCGAAATACAGGGCTTGCTTCGTTCTATTCGCCGCAAGGTGCTGTTACTACCGGAATCACAACTTTTGGCGATTTGGGAACTTGGGCAACAAAACATACGACAAAATTTAAGAAAGATAACAGTCTGAATTATCAAACAGCGACTTTTGAAACGGTCAGTCAGTGTGCAAATTCGGCTACGGAACAAGGACTTACACAACTTGCAACCGGCGATGTGGTTTGTTTTAAAGAAGACAGCGGTTTGGTCGGCATTATCAAAATCGGAACCATCGTGCCCAAGGCAAAAGGCATTCAGGAAATCACATTTTCGTATAAAATTCAGGAAAATTTGGAAATAAAATAATTTGCAAATACAGTTTAATTTTGATACTTTTGTAGGAAAATAGTTTCCATGCCTGAAATAAGCCGTTTCTACGGAATAATAATTTACATCAATTTTAACGAACATAATCCGCCGCATTTTCATGCCAAATACGGAGATTTTAAAATTATTGTTCAAATTAAAACCGGAATTATTGAGGGACGTTTTCCAAATAGTGAGCTTAAACGCGTTATTGAGTGGTATGAAATACATAAAGATGAGTTGCTTAAAAATTGGCATTCGATTATTGAAACAGGCGATTTTACAAAAATTGAACCTTTAAATTAACAAATATGATTCTGGAAGTTATTAAAGCTGAATACGTTGCCGAGTATAAAATCAAAGTTTGGTTCAATAACGGCGAGACAAAAATCACAGATTTGAAATCAACAATTTGGAATGACCGGAGAAAAATTTTTGAGCCACTCCGAAATATAGAATTTTTTAAAAGTTTCAACCTGCAATTAGACACAGTTTGTTGGCAGAACGGACTTGATTTGGCTCCTGAATTTCTCTACGAACTTGACAGAACGCCCGAGTATAGTTTAATTTGAATTTCTTAAATGCCTTTGACAACTTTTAGCCGAACAATTTACTAACCGACCGCCTCAATCCTGTCAGCAAATACATTTACAAGTTTATGAGTCGAATTAAGTGATATAATTGCTTGCCAATTAGTTACAATAATTTCGTGAAACTGTTTCATCTTCATGCTGCAAACTTCAAACAAGCATCAATATCAGCGCGTTCCAAATCCGGATATTGTTCCAAAATTTCTTCGGGTGTATC
>DYOJ01000776.1 GCA_020720705.1 Acetofilamentum sp. | reverse complement strand
TTAATAGCGTAATCAAACATTTCTATCACGTTGAAATTGCCGCCTTGTCGAGCTAAGTCATTTCGTGATTTGATGAGAAATTGTTTTATTTTTTTTTCTTCTTCGGCGACTTGAGCGTTATCAATTGCACCGAGATATGTTATATCCATTCCGTTGAGATTTACATAGTGTCCTGTTCCCGAATAATTGAATTTCCGAGAATAGTCTTTGCGTTGGTTAAATGCGTAATACACAGGGTCGATGATGATATTTCCGCCTTTTACGGGCAAATTCACGTAAACATGTGAGTAGCCTTTATCTTGCCCGAACGCATCTTTATACGAGGCAACTTCAAACGTGTAAGAAATACCGAGATTACGGAGTATTGAGGCTACGAATATTGCCATATCATCGCAATCCGCTGAAAAATCTTTGTTCCAATAGCCGTGCGTTTTGTAGAAAGCAACGGCTTTTCTCTGCCCTAAATCGTATGTTACAAGCGGGTTTTTGAGTTGTTCGCCGTCCTCGATGTTGTATTTGATGTATTTGAAAACAAAATCGAATATCGCTTTTGAAGTTTCTTTTACCGTGGAGCGTTTGAATAATTTTGAAAATTCTTTGATTTTATCATGGTCTTGTTCAACGATTTGCACCATAAGTTTTACGGTGTCGTGAACATTTTTGTCTTGCCACACGATTTTTGTTCCGTTCGGTCGCGGTATAAGTTTGTCGATGTCAGCCGGGGCAAGTACTATCGGGCGGTCTATCGCGCTCATCGGAGCGTAGCCAAGCCCGCTCAAATCTGTGGTATTGTAAACAAACGGAATGCCGTTTACTTCGGTTTTTACGGCAAGCGATAGCGATTTTAAAATTTCGGTTTTTTTCTCAAAAAATATATCATTTACAATTTTAATATTTTCAAGTTTAGTCTTTTCTTTGTCCCATGCCTGAATCGCAGGACTTATGACATGAAAAAATAACTTAATCAGTTTAAAAGTGCTAAGCGAAAAAAACATTCTACCAATTGGCTTAGTCGATAATTTAGGCAAACTGTGAACTTCGTCCTTAATTTTATTTTCAGCCAAAACCGTTCCGTCGGTATTTAGAATTGTAATACTCGGATGCTTTATCGTCCAATCTTCGTTACCTTTATTGATGAGTGTAACATCCAGGCAGAGCTCAATATTCGTAAGTGATGTAATTTTTATATGTTCAACCTTAAACGAATAATCTAATTCGGCGGCTGCATCTATTTTGGATGTCGCTTTTGAAAACAGCCACATCGCAAGCCCTGAACCTGCACCTACGATAAGCGGAAATAATACCATAATTCAACTGTTTTGT
>DYOJ01000775.1 GCA_020720705.1 Acetofilamentum sp. | reverse complement strand
AGAAGCCCGCGACTACAACCCGGCTGTGGTCGAACTCCGATTGAGAAAAGAATAATTTGGCTTGCACGCATGAGCGAAAATCATTTGAATTTTTTATTTTGGAATCTCAACAAAAAAGAGTTGTCTGAGACAGTCTGTCGGCTTGTCTCGGAGCATCATGTTGATATTCTGATTCTTACAGAGCTTATGTCTGTTTATCGAGCAAACATTCTTATGAAACTCAACGAAAAAAGAAATGAGTTTTTTGTTTTTTCGTTTGACAGAATCACAGTCTATACTCGATTTAACAAACACGAATTGCAAACACGATATGAGGATAAATATTTTGTGATTCAGGAACTTAACATTGGCAACACGTCTGTTTGGATTGTAGCGCTTCATCTCAGAAGTAAACTTTATCAAACAGAAAACAGCCAATATCAATTTGCAACAGAAATTAAACGAAAAATTGAATCCAGAATCGGATACAGAGAAAATGTTGTATTTGTAGGTGATTTCAATTTGAATCCCTTTGAGGTTCCGATGGTTGCCGCAGGCGGATTTCATGCAATTGCAGACAGAGAAATTGCGACCTCAAAAACTCCTATAATAGCAGAAACCAAATATCCGATGTTGTATAATCCGATGTGGAATTTTTTCGGAGATGCAAACGGGCATCCGGCAAAAGGAACGTATTTTTACAAAAACGCTCAACATGTAAACTATTAATGGAATATTTTCGACCAAGTACTTTTGGGCAAAAAATTTGCAAAATCATTTGATTCAAATAAAATTCAGATTGTTACGAGCTGCGAAAATCATTCTTTCTTAAACTCAAAAGGATTTATTGACAGCAAAAATTATTCAGACCATTTGCCTTTAAAATTTAGCTTAAATTTGTAAAAAAATAAATTCACATGGAAACATTAGATATATTATGGCCCGACTTGATGCCAAACAACACAGTCCTTTCGCCGAAAGAAATCTTAAAGCAACAAGCCGCCGAATTAGGCAAAAAAACAAAAAATTTGCTGACGGCAGACATCACATCTTCGGTTACTCGTGATATTTTAGAAACCGACCATGTTCTTCTAACGTTCAGAATCGAAGCACCTCTTTTGAATTATTGGTTTGATTTATTTACAGTCAAACACGATATTTTAAGAATCTATCCCGTCTTTGTTAACGGTTCGGAAAAAGCATCCGATGAAGAAGAATTTAAGATACTTCTGAAAAAATTATTCTCAAAACCCGAAACGATTGCTAAACTCCAATCACTCATTGCGCAAAGTAAATAACATGCACACAGAACACAGCACAAAAGGCTACCTCGACATGCAACTGCTCCG
>DYOJ01000774.1 GCA_020720705.1 Acetofilamentum sp. | reverse complement strand
GTGGCTCTTGCGGTTAAAAGTTTTGCAGACACAGTAGGAATAAAGGCAAGGGAAGAATCAGGAACAATCATGCTTGAGATACTTGATAAAATGAGCGGATTTAAGCCTCACGACCTTGCCGATAATTTTAAGCGGATACAGGGAGACCCTGTTATATATATGTCAAGCGGGATTATGATATTGCCAACGCATTGGCAAACAATGTTTGTTTTGGGCAAAAAGAGGTAATAAATGCAATCAGAATATCTTATAGCAATAAATGCAGTGTCAAACATTTTTGACAAAATAGGAGCAATGCCTATTACGTCTTTGCTTGTTTTGTTGATTTTGGGACCGTGGGTAAGCCTTGTTCTCGTCACGTTGATGCAAAATCAAAGACTCGATAAGCTTTTAAAAGCAAACGATCAATATCTTGACTTGATTAAAAGCTATGAAGTTTGCTGTAAAAACTTTCATGAGTTTGCAACCTATTCTGTTGAAAAAATCACAAAAGTTGAGCATATTGCAGAAAACAATCTTTTTTGCCCAATAGTGCGAAGAGAATCAAAACCAAGAGACATTTAAAAAAAGTCAAGGAGTCTAAATAATGGGCGGACCGCACACAAAAATAAGACGGCACACTAAGGTTACTACAGAACTTCCTCTTTCAGTAAGAGATGATGTTGACAAGCTTCTTATTGAAAATTCTACGTATGAAGAAATATCTATGTTTCTAAAGGGAAAAGGCTATGATATTTCAAAATCCTCAATTGGACGGTACGGCAAAGAGTTTCTTAATACTTATAGAAAAATTAAAATCGTCGAGCAAAAATCATCCGCGCTTATTTCTAATCAGGGGCATGGAATGATTTTAGAAGAGGCAGTTACAAAGCTATTCACTCAGCAGATTCTTGAAATGCTTCTTGAAGAAAACGTTGACTTATCAGATAAAAGCAGACTTATATCTGATTTTGCAAAACTTCAGGCATCATCCGCTACACGAGAAAAACTCAAGAAAAATTATCGGGATAGAGCTGAAAACGCAATTAAAACAATACAAAAGATTAAAAATGTGCCTGAAGAGGTTCTAAAAGAAATTGAAGAAAGCATCTACGGCATTATCAGACATTAATAAAAAAGCCGCAATCCCGCTTTATGAATATCAAAAAAACTGGATACTTGATTCTGCAAGATTCAAAATAGGACTAATGTCTCGTCAGGCAGGCAAATCGTTTTCAACATCTCTTGAGGCAGTTTCAGACTGTTTCAGAAAAAAAACTAAGTGGGTGTTTTTGTCAGCAGGAGAACGACAATCAAAAGAGCTAATGAGCGCCGCCGCAAATCACGTTCG
>DYOJ01000773.1 GCA_020720705.1 Acetofilamentum sp. | reverse complement strand
GACTGAACTTTCAATGACTGTGTGAGATGTGCGAAGCGAACGGATAGCCCGTGTTGTCTGACCCTTTAGGGCTTGTGTATGATTTTGTTTCGTGATTGTCTATTTTTACATTTTTCGTATTATTTTTTGGAGGGATTTCCCATTAGTTGAGAAAAAATTGCCAATAGGCAAGGGGCGAATTGCCTCACGGAGGCAAAAATTACTCTTTTCATAATATCCCATCTACTTTTTCCTGTAATTCTTCTTTGTTTGGCAAATACAATTGATATTTGGAAACGAAAAGCTTGTTTGTAATCCCACCAAGAGCATATTCAACTATCGCATGTTCTTTGTCTTTTGCCAATATGATACCGATTGGTTCATTGTCTCCGTCGGTCATTTCCTCTTTTTTGAAATAATTGAGATACATATTCATTTGTCCGACATCAGTATGTTTTATCTTTTTTGTCTTGAGATCAATCAACACAAAACATTTCAAAATTCTGTGGTAAAAAACAAGATCAACATAGAAATGAGTATTGTTCAATGTGATTCTATACTGTCTTGCTACAAAAGTAAATCATTTTCCAAGTTCCATGATAAATTTCTGCAAGTTATCTATAATTTTTTGTTCCAAGTTTGACTCTGAATATTTTGATTGTTCGTTGTATCCTAAAAAGTCCAAAACATATGGGTCTTTGACAATATCTTTGCCTTCTTTGATACTTGTTCATTGTGTAGATAATTCCAAAACTCATTCTTTGTCTTTGGAAATAGCAAGTCTCTGATACAAAGCTGTGTCTATTGTTCTTTTCATTTCTCTTACACTTTGTTTTTCGTTGATTGCCTGTTTCTCGTAAAAGGCTCTTTCCAAGTCATTTTCAATAATCAAAAGCTCAGCATAATGACTCCAAGTCAATTGTCCGGACACTGTCTGGAATTTTGGATATTTGATGAAAAATTGCCTTATCAAGTACAAATTACTTCTTCCAAAACCTTTTCCATACCTATCTTTCAAATCCCTACTCATCTTATCAAAAAGTTTTGTTCCATATTCCGCTTTTTCTTTTCCTCATTGTTCATATTCTACGATATGCCTGCCAATTTCTCGATAAGTTTTGACCAAAATTGTATTCACTTGTTGATATGCAGTTTTTCTAGCAGTATCAAGGAGTTCTCCGATGGTGGAGATGAGATTTGTGTATTGATCTGGTTGTGTTGTTTTGAGCATTGTGAAAGTTAAAAAAGATAAATTCTGACTGGATTATACAGTTTTGGTTAGATTATTTCAAGGGTTGGTTTGTGAATTTTGAGTTAATCATTGTCAATTAAAAAATGTATGTTGTTCTGATG
>DYOJ01000772.1 GCA_020720705.1 Acetofilamentum sp. | reverse complement strand
TTTCTAATCATTCCCTTGTGTGTCAAAAACTTTGTCATGGATGTTTCATATAAAATTTTGTATTTCTAAAAAAGTATTTATGCTGTTGATTCTCTTTGTTATATCCGAGAATACATACACAAGTGTTTTCAATTGACAGCAGAATTTTTTTTGAAATGTTCATAACGTCAATGTAAGACGATTTTATAATCATGTCAGACAGGAATGAATTTCATAAAATACTGAAAAAGAATCAATTATAAGTTTTTTTTTCAAACATTGCATTTCTCGGGTACTAAAAAATTACACTACTTTGTATGATTCGTCTTCGTTTTGTGAGGGGTTGAAAAATGAGTTCCGAGGCGGATAGTCAAAATTCATAAGTTTCCCGGTAAGCGGATGTTCAAATTCTAAATGATAGGCTAAAAGTCTGATTTGGCGAATGAATTGAGTGTCTGCCCCATATCTTCTGTCTCCTGCAATCGGGCAGCCGATATGCGACAAATGAGCTCTGATTTGATTTTTTCTGCCCGTATGTAATTTTATATCAAGCAGATGGTATTTCGTAACAGGTTTCAGATAAGTGTATTCCGTTTGTGCATATTTTGCATCGGGCACTTCATGGTCGTGGCAATACATTTTCATTTTCGGACCTTCTTTGAGCCAAGTTGAAATAATGCCGCTGTCTTTGGGTGGGCGATTTTCACACAGGGCAAGGTATTTTTTGGTAAATCGCTCCCATTTATCCTTCAATAATTCGCGTATTTCGTCAGATTTTGCAAAAATCATTAAACCTTCAACTTCACGGTCAATCCTGTGAACTGCCCACAGTCGGACTTTTGAGCCGGCACGAAAGGTCAGGAACTCTTCCAACAATTTATGAAAAGTTAGTTCTCGTCCGGCAACTTCGCCTGCGCTGGTTATTCCGGGAGGTTTAACGGCAACTAAAATAGCATCGTCTTCGTATTGGATAACCACGGGGCGATTTCTGTCAGGGCGTTGCACTGCAGGTTTAGGTGCTTCTTTTTTAGTGAATTCAACAGTTTGTCCCTCTTTGACTTCGGTCGAATAGATTGCTTTTGTTCGCACACCGTCAATCAGAACATCGGAATACTGAATCATTTTTTTTGCCTTCTGTTTTGAGATTCCGGCATTTTTTTCTAAAATCAGATTGAGTAAAGTTGTATCTTTTTTAATAAAATATTTCATGAGAATATCATTTTTGTATTTGTAAAAAAACGTATAAATACTTGATTATATGTTGATTATACTCAATTTTCTAATCGAAAGTTTTGTCATTAAGTCGTTATTAAGTAGTCATTAAGTAGTCATTAAGTAGTCATTAAGTAGTCATTAAGTAGTC
>DYOJ01000119.1 GCA_020720705.1 Acetofilamentum sp. | reverse complement strand
GACTGATAAAATCAGATTTCCGGATATGTTATACAGAATGTAATTTATTTAAAACGGAGCGATCTCATCGTGTTTTGTAAGTCCGAAGTCAGCCCCGCCGTTGAACGGATTGTCATCGTTGTTCATTTTTGAACCGAGCGTAACGCTGCCGCCTATTTGAGGCAGTCCTCCGAAGCCGCCTGAGGGTTCTTCAAAACGAGCAAATTGCTCACGGAAACGGAGTTCGACATCGGTTACCGCGCCGTTTCTGTGTTTAGCAAGTATCAGTTCGGCAAGCCCTTTGGTCGAATTTCCTTCGGCATCTTCGGTGATACCCATTTTTTCGGGACGATGTATAAAAGCCACAATATCAGCATCTTGCTCAATTGCGCCGGATTCACGCAAGTCGGACAATTGGGGGCGTTTGTCGCCGGAACGCATTTCAACAGAGCGGTTTAACTGCGACAATGCTATCACGGGCAAATCCAATTCTTTGGCAATGGCTTTCAAACCGCGAGAAATCATACTGACTTCTTGTTCACGGTTTCCTCGCGTTTCGGGAGGTCCGGTCATCAATTGCAGGTAGTCAATGATTACAAGATTGATATTGTCTTTGGACTTTAGCTTTCTGCATTTCGAGCGTAGCTCAAACAAACTGATAGCCGGCGTATCGTCAATAAAAATGGGCGATTTTGAAAGTCGTTTGGTTTTTTCTTCGAGTTGCTGCCACTCGTGAGGCTCGAGGTTACCGTTTCTGATTTTTTCACTTCCGAGTTCGGTTTCTGAGGCAATTAATCGGTTAACTAATTGAATAGAAGACATTTCGAGCGAAAAAACGGCTACGGCTTGGTTGTGGTCTACCGCCATATTGCGTGCCATGGAAAGCACGAACGCCGTTTTCCCCATAGATGGTCTTGCTGCTATTATCACCAAATCAGAACGTTGCCACCCGGATGTGATTTTATCCAAAGAGACAAAACCTGACGGAACACCACTCAAACCGTCTTCGCGCTGAGAAGCGGCTTCGATTTGCTCAAAAGCTCTTTGTACCACAGTATCAATACGTTCACTTTGCTTTTTTACTGTGCCGAAAGCTACATCAAATACGGATTGTTGCGAAAATTCCAACAAATCGTCCACATCTTCTGTATGGTCATAAGCTCGATTTTGGATTTCGGAGCTGATTCTGATTAATTCGCGCTGAATAAATCGTTCGGCAATTATTTTGGAGTGATATTCAATATGTGCTGCCGAACCTACACGTGCCGAAAGCCCTACGACAGCCGCCGCACCGCCAACAATTTCAAGGTCGCCGTTTTTACGCAATTGTTCTATAACTGTATGATAATCAATAGGATTATGATTAACAGATAAATCTGAAATTGCTTTGTAAATGCGTTGATGTTTTTCGTCGTAAAAACTTTCAACTTTCAATAAATCAAGAACAACAACATCCTTGCCGCGTTCAAGCATCAGCCCGCCGAGTACATCTTTTTCGAGGTCAATTGCCTGTGGCGGTAATTTTCCGAATTGTTCCTGTATTTCTTCGGTAGCTGTTTTATATGAATTTTTCTTTGCCATAACATTTTTTTGTTTCAACAAAGATAACTGAAACTCATTACCTAAGCAAGAGCAAGTTTTCGGTAATACGAAAAATGAGGTTTCTCAGCTTGTCAATAACAGAATATAACAACTTGCTGATAAAATAATTAGCAAGCAAATTTTTTGTGCAAAATACTATAGTAATTTAATTGGTTTTCTTGTACCGTTTTTTGTTTCGGGAATGTTTTTTTTGTGAAATAACGAACGTTACTGTTGCGATTGTAACAAGAAATGTAAGTGCAAAAATTAGGGCTTTCCTGCGTTTTAATTTCTTTTCATGAAGTAAATCGTCATTATTTTTCAACTCATCTTCAACAACTTTTGTTGTCGTATCAGCAATTGATTCAGGTGTTTCCGTAATTAGACTGTCTTTTTCGCTTATGATTTCGATATATTCAATTACGTTTTTATGCTCATCGGAATTATGCACTCGTTCGGCAGTTTCTGTTTTTGTATTTGTGCGGGTATTATTTTTTGGGTCGTTTCTTGTTGAATTTCGAGTGTCTTTTGAAATCTCTGAGGTTGCCCAAAATTTGTCATAATATTCCAATGATTTTGCATCGTTGCCTGCAAGTTTGTATAACTCGGCAAGTATGCCGTAACATTCTCTAATGTTCTGTTTATCTTTTACTTTCTCGGCGATTTGCAATGCCGAAAGTGCATTTTGGGTAGCATCGGGATAGTTTTTCAGAGCTTTAAGTTGAATTGCCTTATCCTTTTGAATATCAAGCACTTGGTCTTCCATTCCGAGTTTCTTACACAGTGTTTCGGCACGGGTTAAATAATTCAGTGCATCTTGCGGTCGGTCGTTATCGGAAAGCACGTGTGCGATATTGACACAAACAGATGCTATGGCTTTATCGTTGTCGTTCTTTACGTAGATATTAAGTGCTTGTAAATAATGGTGTTCCGCTTTGATATAAAAGCTGTTTTTCCAATAGGTTACAGCTAATTTTTCGTGATACTGAGCTGTTCCGACAATGTTACCGTTTTTGGTATAATGGTCAATAACCGATATTAATTTTTCGGCAATAAGAGAATCTTTTTCAGGAAGTTTTTGCCCAAAAGCAAACACACTCGATACTGAAAAAACAAGTATCAGAGCAAATATTCCACTTTGCTTATGTAGAAGCATTTTTAAGTTTAACATTCCATCGGACTTTTTGTAGGGGAAAAACAGTCAGACAACTAAACGGTTACAAAAGTATTTTTTTTTTTGAATATATCAAACTTTTTTGAATAATTCAAATTTTAATAAATATCATTTTGAGAAATTTTTCCAGCCTTGCGCACGCAACCGAACAGGTGTTCCGTCTTGAGTAATGAGTAAAAATTCTTCCGACATTTCGGTTATATGACCAATGACAGAAATGTCCGGATTGTTTTTTAATTTCGGAAAATCGGTTTGCTTAATTGTAAAAAGCAGTTCGTAGTCCTCGCCGCCGTTGAGGGCATAAGTGAGGGCATCAATACCGAGTTCGGTTGCAAATGAGCGGGTTTCATCGGCTATCGGTATTTTATTTTCGTATAATTTTGCACCTTTACCCGATTTTGTCCCGATGTGTATTATCTCCGAAGACAAGCCGTCAGAAATATCTATCATTGCCGTTGGTTTTATATCTAAATCTCTGAGCATAAGGATAATATCTTTTCGAGCTTCGGGGCGTAATTGTCGTTGTACAATGTATTCGTAGCCTTTCAACACAGGGGTCATGCTCGGGTCGGCAGTGAACAAATGCTCTTCGCGTTCAAGAAGTTGCAAGCCTGCATAAGCTGCACCCAAATCGCCTGAAACACACAGCAAATCGCCGGAGTTTGCAGTATGACGATACACAACCGACTCGGCATCTGTTTCGCCTAAAGCTGTGATACTCAAAATACTGCCATTTTTGATAGTGCTCGTATCTCCGCCAACGAGGTCCACGCCGTAAGCTTCGCAAGCGATGCGAATTCCTTCATAAATCTCGTCAATTGCTTCGAGATAAAACTTACTTGAAATTCCCAAACTTACCGTAATTTGCTTCGGAACGGCATTCATGGCGTAAACGTCCGACAAATTTACTGTAACTGCCTTGTAACCAAGATGTTTAAGTGGTGTATAACGCAAATCGTAATGGATTCCTTCTATGAGCAAATCAGTCGTGAGCACAATTAATTTTCCGCCGTAATCAAGCACTGCAGCATCGTCTCCGATGCCTTTGAGGGTTGAACTTTGTTTGTTCACAAATTTTTCGGACAAATGTTGTATCAACCCAAATTCGCCCAATTCCGATAAACTTGTTCGTTTCATTTTTTCTGATTTTTCGACAAAGCTAAACTTTTTTTCAACTAAAATTGTAACACAAAAAAATGTAATTCAGAATATTTTTGCAGATATGGAAAATTATCCCCAATTTTCGTAAAATTTACCAAACAATGGACACTTTTCTCCAAGCAACGGCATCTGACATTTTGACAAAATATAAACATCGTTTATACGAATTGTATCTGATATTTCCGAACAAACGTACAAAAATATTTTTCAACAAAGCATTTGCCGAATTATACGGGCAAGCACATTGGGCGGTGCGTACCGACACCTTCAAAAGTTTTATGCGAAGGCAGTCTGAGCTAACTGAGCTTGATAAATTAGCCCTCATTCACGAGCTGTTTTGTGTTTATGTTGATATTTCCAAAGAAAAAAATAAAGACTATTTACGAGATTTTGCAAATTTTTATCGCTTGGGCGAATTAATTTTGAGCGATTTTAACGAACTTGATAATTGGCTGACCGCCCCTGTGGATATTTTCAGAAACATCGCTGATATTCACGAAATTGATGACCGTTTTGATTGGCTGACGGAGGAGCAAAAAGACCTTTTACGTCAGTTCTGGACAAATTTCAGAACCGGAAAACAAAGCCGGGAGAAGGAGAAATTTATACAAATACGCGATATTTTACCCGAACTTTACAGCCGGTTCGCTACCCGATTAACCGAAAAAAAACAAGGGTATTCCGGATTGATTTATCGCAAAATCGCAGAACAATTTGATGTAAATACTTATTTATCGGGCAAATATAAAAAATATTTATTTATCGGGTTTAATGCTTTGAACCGTGCCGAAGAAACTGTTTTTCGAAAGTTCGGCGAATCAGGTAAAGCAGATTTTTACTGGGATACCGATGCGTATTACCACTTTGACGAAAAGCAAGAAGCCGGCGATTTTTTGCGAAAAAATTTCAGACGTCTAAACATAAAAAATTATCCTGTTCCTTCAAATTTTCTAAAATCCAAAGATATTTCACTCATCGGAGTGCCGTTGCAAGTGGGACAGGCAAAATTAGTCGGCTCATTGCTCTCGGAAGCTTTAACTAAATATG
Source organism: Acetofilamentum sp. (assembly GCA_020720705.1). Classification (GTDB taxonomy): domain Bacteria; phylum Bacteroidota; class Bacteroidia; order Bacteroidales; family JAADGE01; genus DYOJ01. The sequence goes on along the minus strand of DYOJ01000119.1, from coordinate 2,162 downwards.
CACCCGAAGACATTGCCGTTGTGCTTGCTGATGAAAATTTGTTATTCCCTGTTTTATATTCTGTGCCGCCTCAAATAGACAGCATAAATGTTACCATGGGGTTTCCGATGAAAGCTACGCCTGTTTACAGCCTTATAGAGCTGTATATTAGGTTGTTACAAAACTCAAAACGCATTACTTCGGGTGATTATTATTACAAAGATGTTCTTGCTTTGCTCAAACATCCGGCGGTGGATACTGCTTCCGGAGGTGAAGCAGTACTCGCCATCAAAAAAATTGAAGAAGCCAAACAAGGGCATGTCAGACCGGGATTTTTACCGGACGCATTTCGTAAACCAATTATCAGTTTGCTGTTTACGAGAATTCCGGATGAGGATTTTCAAAATCTGTTTACCGAAAATTTGCTTAATATTTTATACGAAATTTTTGATAAACGAACAGACGAACTCGGACAACTTGTCAAAACCATAGAAAATGAATTTATTCACAAAGCCTACACGCACATTAAACGCTTTGCAGACGTTTTGGAACAAAATAAGATTTCACTCTCGTTCAAATTGCTGACAGACTTATTGTTACAAAGTATCTCGACCCAACAGATTCCGTTTACGGGGAAAGCCCAAAAAGGCATCCAGATTATGGGCGTACTCGAAACCCGAAACCTTGATTTTAAACATGTTATCATACTTGGTATGAACGAAGGAAAATTTCCGTCAGTGAGTATGACCCCCTCATTCATCAGCGAGAATATGCGTTATGTGTTTGGCTTACCGCAAATTCGATATCAGGATTCTGTGTTTGCATACTTTTTTTACCGACTTCTCCAACGAGCCGAGACAATTTCGTTGGTTTACAATTCAATCGTCAATGACAAAAATGCCGGAGAAATTAGCCGTTTCGTAAAACAAATTCAAGCCGAATCCGGATTTACGGTAAAAGAACAATTATACAGTTACGACTTAATTTCGGCAAACACCGACCCCATAATTATTGACAAGGATACGCAGATAATGACCTCATTATCAGGTTATTTTGCAGAAACAAATGTTTCAAAAAAATATTTATCCGCCTCTGCAATCAATACATATTTGGATTGCTCGTTGCAATTTTATTTCAGATACATTGCCGGGCTGAAAGAACCTGAAAACATTGAAGAAGACGTAAGCCACGCGGCACTCGGAACAATTTTACACCGAGCGGCAGAACTGATTTATAAACACATCATTAAGTCCAATCACTCCCCGATTATTGAAAAATCGGATATTCCGACCGCAAAACAATACATTGACAAAGCTGTTGAGATTGCCTTTTCGGAATATTACAAAACTGATAGCTTTTCCGATTTTGTTGCCGAAGGTAATCAAATCATTATCAGGGAAGTCGTGAAAAAATATCTTCAAAAAATATTGGACACCGATGCCGATTATGTCCCATTTGAAATTGTATCTTTAGAAGATGAAAAGCAATTTATCACAACACTTTCCGTAAAAACCCTCGAAGGCAAAAAAGAGGTTACACTTGGCGGAACTATTGACCGTATAGATTTGAAAAACAATACGATACGAGTTACAGATTACAAAACAGGTTCGGTAAAAAAAGAGTTTTCCGGATTTGAGGATTTATTTGCTGACCAAACAAACGGGCATAATAAGACCGTAGTTCAAATATTTCTGTATGCATATATGTACAAACAAAAATTTCCGCATCGTAAACATGTTCAACCGTGTATCTATGATGTGCGCGGGATGAGTGCCGCAAATTTTTCGCCGGATATTATTTTAAAAGTCGGAAAAGACTCTCAAATTATCAATCCGGAGACCTTTGAAATGCTTTTGCCGGATTTTCTTGAAAATTTATCAAAAAAAATCGGCGAACTTTACAACCCGGATGTACCGTTTCAACAAGCTGACAATGTGAAGGTTTGTGAATATTGTGCGTACCGCGAAATTTGTAAACGCACATAAAAAATAAAAAAAGTAAAAAAAAGTTTGTTGAGATAAAATAAAACTATAACTTTGCATCCGCTTTCAAAAAAAAGCTAATGATTCGTTAGCTCAGTTGGTAGAGCAACGGCCTTTTAAGCCGTGGGCCCTGGGTTCAAGTCCCAGACGAATCACAACAAAAAAACGCCAAAAGTTTGATTTTCAGACTTTTGGCGTTTT
>DYOJ01000771.1 GCA_020720705.1 Acetofilamentum sp. | reverse complement strand
GCTAATTCACGGTTTTTTAGAGCTACAAGTTCGGCATAATAGTCGGCAAGTTGCAATACAGCACGAACTCTGGATTGTAACTCAATTTCGTCCACAGGTTTACGAATAAAATCAACTGCTCCGGCATCCAACGCCGTTTGCAAATGTTGCGATGTGGTCATGGCACCTGTTACCATAATTACCGGAATATCTTTCGTCCTTTCAGCGGATTTTAACCGTTTTATCAGCTCAATTCCGGACATTTCGGGCATTTCCCAGTCGGTCAGAATTAAATTCGGACTGAATTTTTCGGCAACACGCACACCTTCAGCTCCGCTCGGCGCATGGTAAAATTCGTAATTTTTGTTATTGGTTTCGAGTTTATCTATAATAAATTTTATGGTATTGATATCGTCGTCAATAATAAGAATTTTATAGATTTTCATTTGTTTTGGTTTGAATTATATCGGTTATAAGTTCCTGATAACGTGCATAATTTTGTGTAAAAACTACGTTACGAAGCTCGTCAGTCCACGCCGCGTTTATGTGTTCTATTTCTTCAAATTTTGCAATTAATTTTCGGAACATGCTTGTTTGGCTCAAATCTGCCGACCTTAAAATTTCGGCATAAGGTTTTAATTTTAAAATCTCGGTTTCCGAAAGTTTTGCACCATCATTCCCGGCTTCTACCGCCTGAATTGTCTCATGTTCAGTCACCGGTTTTTCCGAAATCGGCAACGTGAAACTCACGTGCGTGCCCTTGCCTTTTTCAGACTGAATCGTGATTGTTCCGCCGTGCGCGGTTACGGCAATTTTGCAAAACAGTAAGCCCAAGCCGGTGGAATATGTCTGCGAACTGCCTGCCTGTCCGTATTTTTGAAATATTTTTTGGATGTCTTCTTCCGTCATGCCTTCGCCGTTGTCGGAAACTGATATTTTTGCAAAATTTTCATCAATCAGTTCCGCGGAAACAGATATTACACCATTGGTAGGCGCGTATTTGTAGGCATTTGAGAGTAAATTTAACAAAATGCGCTCGGTCAAAGCTTTGTCGGCAAACACGTTAATTTCAGATTCGGAATGCACCGAAATCCGAATATTTTTTTGTTTGAGCAACAGCGCAAATTGTTTTGTAAGCGAGTTCCACGAAGCAATTATTCCAAATATTTTGGGAGATATTTTGAGTTCGGCGGTTTCGTATTTGCTTACATCCAGAATATTCATGACTAAATTGAGCATACTTGCCGAGGTGAAAAGGCGTATTTCATCTTTTTCTTTTTCAGCTAAATCCATAGGTAAATTGAGCAATACATTGAGCGGATTCTTGAGGTCGTGCACAAGCATTTGGGTGAGGTCTTCGCGGTATT
>DYOJ01000118.1 GCA_020720705.1 Acetofilamentum sp. | reverse complement strand
TTTATCCGTTTATTTGTTTAATCGTTTAATTTACAATGATTTTCAACAGAATTTCCACAGAATTTCCTATTGACTATTGACTAATGACCAAACTCAATCTGTTACCGATTATAGTATAATAGTCATTGTAAGAAAACTCTTAATTTATTGATAGGCTTAATGTTATAGAGATATTTTGATTTGAAAGTTTACAGAAATTCTGTAGAAATACAGTGGAAATTCGATTGAAACTAATAAAAACAATGAATGACTACTTTTTGACCATTGAATGACTCCTAAATGACAAAACATTCGATTGAAAAAATGACTACAACCTACATAAATTCAAATATTTACACGTTTTCTTACAAATACTATAATATTTATGCAAGAATCCAATCCCGAAAACAAATTACCCTCACAGGACGGTGTAGTGTCTGACGTAATGAGTGCGTTCAAGAATAACTTTAAACTCATCGTGCTACACGTGATATTATTGCGGGTATTGCCGTTTTTCTTAACAGCTTTGCTACTTCGTATTGTGAGCTTGCAATTAGGGTTTGTTTATATGAAACCTTATGGTGATATCTTGCTGAATATTTTAATTTGGATTGGAATTGCACGAGTCTTACCCGCATTGTCAGCTGTTACGATACTTTCAAAATTGCAAATAAAAACACCTGTGGTGGCTGCAGAATATTCGCAATTGAGTAAGCTGATATACAAAAATCATAAAACAGCCTTATTCCTATTTACACTTGGAGCTACGTTTGCGTTCATGCTTCCGAATATCTTAGGCGTAGCTTTTGTATTTTTTCTCAGCCATCTGTTTCTCATCAAAGTTTACAGACGAATGACAATAAAACAGGCTTTTGGCGAAACATTCAGATACCTCAAACGCGGCGAGTTTGCCAAAAATATCATAGCCGTCATAGGAGTAAGCGTGAAGTTTGCAGTGGTATTAGGCATTATCGCCTTTATTTTCAGTATGTTTTTGATGGCTTTTGAATTATTGCCTTATGAACTGTATTTCGAGATAAAAAGGTTACTTTACGGAACAATTTGGGTGGCGGCACTCGGCGTATTGTATTTGGCATTTTCTTATGCGTATTTGAAAGAACAAGTGTTCATGACAGTTTCAGACCTTTACATTGCCTATCTGAAAGGTACGAGTGCCTCACATTCAAGATACTCCGAAACCAGAACCCGATTTGAAGTCGATTCAAAACCTCATGCGCTCGAAAAAGAAACCCATAAAAAATTAGATAAAGAACGCAGTATTGCAGACCGTTCCCGCAAATTTTATAAAGACAGGTTCGATTATGAAAATCAACCCAACAGGTTTACTGACCCAAACAAGGTGAAATTTTAGATGAACATTCTCAAATACATATCAACGATAGTCATTACCGTAACATTTATGTTGCTTTCTTCGGTTGTAGCTAAGGCTCAGACCGACAGCACTTTGTTCGATAAAACCGGAAAAATTGATGTCAGAACTTCGGATAATGTTGAAAAATACCTTTCGGATGATACATACAATTATGACCAAAAGTTTGCCAAGCCGCCGGAAAGTCTCATTCAGCGTCTCATCTATTGGATTTATCGCTTTTTTTTGAAAGTAGGCGAGGGCGGACCCGTAGCTTGGGTGTTTTATGGGGTATTGATTTTTATATTGATAGTTGTTTTGGCACAACTTCTTGGTTTTAAGTACGATGCGTTGTTTGCAAAATCAAAGAAAAACGCTTCGGCAGATATCGAAGTCTTCGACGAAGACATCCATTCGCTTGATATCAATCAACTTATCACAGATGCAATAAAAGACGGCGATTACCGAAGAGCAATTCGATACGCCTATTTGAAACTGCTCAAAGTTATGGATAACAATGATTTAATAGAATGGAAACCTGATAAAACCAACCGTGATTATTACCGCGAAATGCGAAACGGAAAATATTTTCACGACTTTTCGCAACTCACAAAAACCTACGAATACGTATGGTACGGCGAATTTGACATCAATCGAGAACATTTCGATTATACTTACTCGGTGTTTCAAAAAGTTTACAGAGATTTGAATGAAAAATAAAAAAGACATAATCTATTACGGAGTTCTGATACTGATTGTGTTGGCTATGGTACTGTGGGAAATTTACAAACCAAAACCCACGGATTGGACATTTTACCTCGAACAAGAAAAAAATGACCCTTATGGCACGTTGGTACTTTATGAAACACTTGATGACATATTCCCCGGTCAAAATATTCGTGCCGATGATCGCTCACTATACGAACGCTCATATTCTGATTTCCCTTTGGAAAATAATTTGATTTTTATTTCCGATGAATTTGCACCCGAAGAAGAAGAAGCACGAATGTTGCTTAACTATGCAGACGAAGGGAATCACATTTTTATTGCCGCACATTCTTTGTCTGAATTTCTTGAGTCAGAATTAAAACTAAAAATCACCCCAACGCTAAGCCTTTTTGACGATACCGTGCGCCTAAGTTTTGTAAACAAATCATTAACAAAAACAGAGCCGTATAAATTCGGAAAAACGTATGATGCCCGCTTCTTTAATTTTGATTATGAAGAAGATGTGTTTTCTGAGATAACAGAAGAAGAACGCAAGGAATTTAAAATTTTGAGTACGAATGAATCCGGCGAGGCTGTGTTTATTCGCAGGCAATGGGGCGAAGGAGCGTTCTACATCCACCTTTTGCCTCAAACATTTACGAATTTTGCAATGATAACGCAAAAAAACTACGAGTATGCCTATTCGTGCCTCTCTTATTTACCTGCAAATCACGATGTTGTGTGGGATGAATATTACAAACCCGTAAAACCTGAAAATTATACACACTTGAAATATGTGCGCAAGAATCCGGCTTTGCGGCACGGTTACCAAATTGTAATCGGATTGCTGATTTTGTACACTATTTTTACCGCTAAACGCAAACAACGGATAATTCCGGTAATTAAGCCTTTGAAAAACACTACTTTAGAATTTGCCGAAACTGTTGGTCGTTTATACTATCACTCAAAAAATAATAAAAATATTGCTCTGAAAAAATATAATTTTTGGCAAGAACATTTACGTCAATTTTTTTATGTGAACAACGAAGATATTCTGCTTGATAATATTGAACGACTATCCGAAAAAACCGGTGCGTCCGAAAATACTATTCGAAACATTATTTTAAACAGAACAAACATTGAGACCCATAGCCAAATATCTGACCAATTTCTAAAACAATTCACAACCTACATTGAGGATTATTACGAGCAAGAAAAATAACTCAAAGCATTGACAAAGTATATTTAATAAAGAAGAATAAATAAACACAACGATGAGCGAACAAGTATTTGAAAATCGAATAAATTTAGAGAAACTCAGCACTACTGCCGAAAAAATTAGAGCTGAAATAAGCAAAGTTATTGTCGGACAGGCGGATTTAATTGACCAAATAATTATCGCACTGCTTGCAGACGGGCATATCCTGATTGAAGGCGTACCCGGCGTAGCCAAAACCTTGATTGCCAAATTGTTTGCCAAAAGTATTTCGGCAGAGTTTTCCAGAATACAATTTACCCCCGATTTAATGCCCTCCGATGTTACGGGTACAACGGTTTTCAATGCAAAAATCGGCGATTTCGAATTTAAAGCCGGTCCTATTTTTGCAAACCTTGTCCTGATTGACGAAATAAACCGTGCGCCCGCAAAAACCCAAGCCTCATTGTTTGAAGTCATGGAAGAACGTCAAATTACGGTGGACGGAACAACCTACAAACTCGAGCCGCCGTTTATCGTTTTTGCAACCCAGAACCCTGTGGAGCAGGAGGGGACATATCGCCTGCCGGAAGCTCAATTAGACCGTTTTTTGTTTAAAATTAATGTTGGCTATCCTTCTGTAAAAGAAGAGGTTGAAATATTAAATCGCGCTCACGACCGCAGAAGTGCCGGACAATTGGATAATGTCCAAACCTTTTTGACTAAAACCGAGATTGCAGAGTTCAGACAAAAAATCAAGGAATTGTATATTGACCCGAATTTGAGAACATATATTGCCGAAATTGTATCTAAAACAAGGAATAACAATGCGTTATATCTTGGGGCATCGCCGCGAGCTTCGCTTAACATTATGAACGCAGCCAAAGCCTCTGCCGCCATTTCAGGTCGCGACTTCGTAGTTCCGGATGATATCAAATTTGTGGCTTTTCCTGTTCTGCGCCACCGCATTATCCTGAGTCCCGAAAAAGAAATGGAGGGTGTTACCACAGATTCCGTAATTAAACAAATTATCAATTCCGTTGAAGTGCCCCGATAGTTTCATTGGTTGAGACTGTATTTGGTTTAGCTATTTAAATGTTTGATAATGAGATGTTTATGGCGGTTTGTTTCGAGCTTTTATCTTTAGAATGTTAATACGAATAATTTTTAAAATTACTTGAATGGATGTTAGCAGAAAGCATTTTCATACTTTTGATGCCCTTAGATTCTTCTCGTTTCTTCTCGTATTTCTTCATCATACTCCTATTCCCAAAGCTTCGGTATTCTCTTTTTTTTCAAAAAGCGGCGGTGTAGGTGTGATTTTCTTTTTTGTTTTGAGTGGCTTTTTAATTACATATATTTTGTTATATGAGAAAAATACGACAGGTAAAATTATTTTGAAGAAATTTTTTGTTAGAAGGATTCTTCGAATCTGGCCGTTGTTTTATGCCATGTTGTTATTTGCTTTTTTGACACCTTACATATTAGATTTGATTCGGTTATCGTATTCAAACGAAGGTTATCAGCCCAATTGGATTATGTCTGTGTTGTTTTTAGAAAATTATAAAATGATGTTTTCGGGTGACTTTCCCAACGTATCTCCTCTTAGGGTAATGTGGTCATTGTGTATTGAAGAGCATTTTTATATTATTTGGGGCATTTTAATTTCGACCATTTCCTTAAAAAGAATTCCGCACTTAATCATAATTTCGATATTGTTTGCAAACATAATGAGACTGATTTACTATAAGTTAGAATTAAATACAGCAGATTTATTTACAAATATTGACTATTTTGCATTCGGCGCAATTCCTGCTTATATTTTGGTTTTCAAAAGTGAGATTTTAATAAAAATGGAAAAACTCCCACAAAGTTTTAAATATTTAACAGCCGGAGCATCTGTTTTATTTATTTTTGGAATTCCGAATGTTAATTTTGAATGGATTTATTTTTTTTCACCGGCATTGTTCGGCACATTTTTTTCTCTAACAATATTATTCACATTACCTCAGAGGAATTATTTGAAAATCAGTGATAGTTTATGGTTTAGTAAATTAGGAATTTTTACATACGGACTGTATTTATTTCATACAATTATTATCAATTTATTTTTACAACTCCAAAATGTAACATCTGCATACAATTGGTATTTACTCGCATTTACATCTCTAATCATAACAATTTTGATTAGTATTTTATCCTATCATTTTTTTGAGAAACAATTTTTGAAATTCAAAGTTAAGTTTTATAACTAACCACAAGTTTTAGGAGACTGATAAACAAATTATTATATACCATAATCGGTAACAGATTGAGATTTGTCATTAGTCAATAGTCATTAGGAAATTCGGTGGAAATTCAGTAGAAATTCTGTTGAAAATCATTGTATATTAAACGATTAAACAAATAAACGGATAAACTGAACAGGTATCTGAAATTAATCATTAACCATTTATATTGCATGTAAACCCTCAACTGTAAGCCGCAAACAGTATAAATGTAATGAATCATAATTTTAAAATCACACTAATCACCGGAATATCATCAATATTAATAGGGGTTAATAATTTCAACATAAAAATAATACACAATGACAAAAGGTCCCGTTTCACAATTTATTCTTGAACATTACAGACATTTTAACGCCGCAAGCCTCGTGGATGCGGCACAAGGCTACGAAGCCCAGCTTCAAGCCGGTAACAAAATGATGATTACCATGGCAGGTGCCATGAGTACCGCCGAACTCGGGCGCTCACTTGCCGAGATGATTCGTCAAGACAAAGTAAGCATCATTACTTGCACAGGTGCAAATCTCGAAGAGGACGTTTTTAACCTCGTGGCGCACAATCATTACAAACGTGTCCCGCACTATCGCGACCTCTCGCCGAGTGACGAACAAGATTTGCTCGACCATCATTTTAACCGTGTAACCGATACGTGTATCCCTGAGGAAGAGGCTATGCGGCGTATTGAAGACCACCTTGTAAATGTTTGGACAGATGCTACAAACAAAGGTGAACGATATTTTCCGCACGAGTTTTTCTATAAAATTTTGCTTAGCGGCGAGTTAAAAGAAAAATATCAGATAGACCCCAAAAATTCGTGGCTTTTGGCTGCGGCTGAGAAAAATTTGCCGATTGTCGTTCCGGGTTGGGAGGACAGCACTTGCGGAAATTTTTTCGCATCGCACGTCATCGAGGGCAGAGTTAAAACCGCAGCCTTGAAGGGTGGTATAGAATACATGATATTTTTGGCAGATTGGTACAAAAACAATGCCGGTAAAAACGGTGTCGGATTTTTTCAAATCGGAGGAGGTATCGCAGGCGATTTTCCGATATGTGTTGTGCCGATGTTACATCAAGATTTACAACTTGATGACGTGCCGATGTGGTCATATTTTTGCCAAATCAGTGATTCCACAACGAGTTACGGCTCATATTCCGGTGCTGTTCCGAATGAAAAAATTACGTGGGGTAAGCTCGCGATAAATACTCCGAAATTCATCGTTGAATCCGATGCCACCATCGTCGCTCCTTTGATTTTTGCCTATTTATTAGGCTGGTAGCAGTCTGGTTTCTTTACTCACGCTCACCCATAACTATGCCGATGCTAATGCTTTGGCATAGTTTTTTTTATACAACTTGTGTGAGTCCGACCCAAAAGTATTTGAGCCAAATTTTTTGAAAAGTTACATTTGTAAACTGTTTATAAACAGTAAATTACAGAAATATTGAGTTTGAATAAATCGTGAATTTGCGGTTTTTTCTGACTTTTCGTAGTAGTCGTTTGTTTGATATACAGAAATATTGAGTTTTTTTCCCAATAGTCCGTTAATGTTTTATGTAAAATATTGATTTATTAAAAATTAGATAATA
>DYOJ01000117.1 GCA_020720705.1 Acetofilamentum sp. | reverse complement strand
CTTAATTCTACTTTACGAAGTTATGCCGGCAAAAGAAAAGCGTGGACGCTTATTGTATTTTCTATTTGCGTTTAGCGTCCACGCTAAACTATTCTAAGCACAAACTTTGCCGAAATCTTTAACTTCGTAAAGTCGAAGTAAATATTCAAATCGAAATATCTCAATAACATTAAGTATTGCAATATGTTATGAGATTTCTAACAAGGACTTGATAACCGACATATACACGAATCCAAATCAACTTTGCCAAATTCAATATTTTGGCAAAGTTTTTTTTTATAACCATATTTTACTTTTGTAAACACTCATGCAAATCACTGATTTTTAAGTTATTACAATTTATCTGAATTATACAAATCGTGAGACGGTCAATTCGAATCGAAATCATTAACTGTCATTTCGAAAAATAGTTTTATAATATATGAGTCCACTCCGAAAAGTCGAAATTGACCACTAATTCACGAATTATTACGAATTTACTTATTGTAATTGATTGATTATAAATAATTTACAAATATAAATTTCTGCATAATCCTGTCAAAAATACTTTTCGGAGTGGACTCATATATTGGATATAAATAGTTTACAAAAGTAACTCAGGCAAAATTTTGTAATTATGAGTCTACTCCGAAAAGTGTTTTTAGCCGCTAAGCGGTTTTATAAGTGTCTGAATATCAATACCAGATTTTTCTATTAATAACCGTTAAGCGGCTTATCGGAGTGGTCTCAATTATAAATTTTCGTAGAAGTCTCACTTATCAAATAAAAAAATTCTGATAGTTTCTATTTTTTATATATTTGCAACCGGTATATTTTAGAAAATACATTTATAAATCCCAAAGCAAAATGAGACTGTTATTTTCCATATTTATAATCGTAATGCTCGGAATATCAGCATGTAAAACAGACACGGACAACAATAATGACAGTACGAACACCGATTCTGTTTCCAAAGAAATCAGTACCGAAGAAATCAGCACCGAGATGAAGGATTTTAAAGAAAAAATGACAGACTCAACTGAAAACTTACAGGATATTATAAAAAAATTCGCCGAATCGGAGGAGTTAAAAAAACACGACATCATCAATCAGAATTTGTCTGAAATGAAAGTCGTTGCCAAAAACGGCGATTGTTATACTGTTGAAACCCCGGACAGCGGTTTAACCCGAATTTATGAAATTTGCTGGTCGGACGGTAAAATAACAGCCATTACAGACAAGGGTATCAAATAGTTATCATTTTGTTCCGATTTAAGAGTAACTTACAAAAACCAACAAAACTATCCAATGTTTTTTACAGACGAGTTTTTTATGAAACAAGCTCTTATTCAAGCTCAAGAAGCATTTGATAAAGGCGAAGTGCCGATAGGTGCCGTTGTGGTGTGTAACAACCAAATCATTGCTCGTGCTCATAATCAGATAGAAACCTTGCAAGACCCTACGGCACATGCCGAAATGTTGGCAATTACATCAGCTACGGAATTTCTCGGTGCTAAATACTTGCACGATTGCACTTTATATGTAACCATTGAGCCTTGTCCGATGTGTGCCGGGGCAGCCTATTGGGCACAAATATCAAAAATTGTTTACGGAGCATCAGAAGAAAAAAGAGGCTATACCGTTATCGGACAACAAATTTTACACCCCAAAACCATTGTTCGAGCCGGCGTTTACGAGCAAGAATGTCAAGCACTTATGCAGGATTTCTTTTTCGATTTACGAAAAAAATAGTTCACAAGAAGGTTCAAATTATGAGACCACTCCGATAAGCCGCTTAGCGGTTATTAATAGAGAAATCTAATATTGCTATTCAAATACTCATAAAACCGCTTAGCGGCTAAATACACTTTTCGGAGAAGACTCAATTATTCAAAATACGATTTCATGCCTTTGGTAAAAAACTCCGTTATTGCACCTGTCTCATCTGTATAAATGAAATACGCTTCGAGTTCCGAATTTTCTTCAAGCATCGCTTTTGCCTGTTCAAGCCCGGAAGCCATACATGCCGTTGCGTAGGCATCCGCAGTCATACAATCCCTCGCTATAATTGTAACACTCAATAAGTTATGATATGCAGGATACCCTGTTTTGGGATTTATGGTATGGTGGTATTTCTTTCCGTCAATTTCTACATATTTACGATAATTACCCGATGTTGCCAAAGCCTTATCGGACAAGTGCATAATACTCTGTAATTCTCTATTTTCAGCCGTTGAACCTTCGTTTGGTTTATCAACCCCGACTGTCCATGGTTGTCCGAATTTTGTCCCTTTGCACATAACTTCTCCGCCAATTTCGACCAACATATTTTGCACACCTTTTCGTTCTAAAAATTTTGCGACTACATCCACCGCCTGCCCTTGTGCGAGCGCGTTGGAGTCGAATTTTATTTCAGGTCGGGACTTTTCTATTTTGCCGTTTACAAGTTTGGTATTTTCCATACCTACAAATTGCAATAAACTATCAATCAATAAACTATCAATATGTCCGACAGCAGCCTCCGAACCAAAACCGTAAACATTAACCAGCGGTTTTACCGTTATATCAAACATCCCATCGGAGGCATTATAAACCTCATAAGCTTTCAAATACATGTCGTTAAAAAATGTATCAACCTTTTCGTAAGGTTCATTGTTATTTATTTTCGATATCAACGAATTTGGAATGTATGTCGAGAGCGACAAATCAAATCTACGCAACAGGGTGTCAATTTCTGATTTATCTATCTCAATTTCAGTATCGGTCTCAAATAATATTCTATAGGTTGTTCCTTGCGTATCACCCTCAAATACATATAGTTCCGGAGTTTTACGACAAGAAATAAGCGAAAAACTCAGCATAAAAATAAAAAAAGAAACTCTTAACATACTATCTATTTTTTAAAAATAAAAAAAACGGCAAGCACCAAAAATCCGAAACCAACAAAATGATTCCATCTGATTACTTCATTTTTGAACGCTATCATTGTAAATACCGTAAATACCAATAAACTGATAACCTCCTGAATAACTTTGAGTTCAACCAGACTGAACGGACCGCCGTTTGCTTTAAATCCTATGCGATTTGCCGGTACTTGCAACATGTATTCAAACAAAGCAATGCCCCAACTTATCAGCACTACGGCTAACAGACCGAGCTTTGCAAAACGTTCATTTTCAGCAAATTTAAGATGTCCGTACCATGCCAAAGTCATAAACGTATTTGACAATACCAATAAAAAAATAGACAATACTGCTTTCATAATTTTAAAAAAACAGATGTTAAGAATAATCAGCGGTTCGTGAGTTCAATACTTCGTTAGATTTTAGTATTTAGAAATAAGACATTAGACTCAATTTGCTCAATTTCAATTAGTTACACCCCATTTTATTAACAGAGATATTTTAAATCTAATTTACAATAAAATAAAATAGTTTTATCTTTAACTTATTGATAATCAAACGCTATCAAAATTATTCATTATACATTAATAATTTGTCATTCCTAAACACCTCATAACCTGAGTTCGAAATAAGATTATATTATAATTAGTTTATTTTCAGGATTTAAGAATCATTTTGTTTATATGTTTAATCGTTTATTTGTTTAAAGTATATCTAAATAGTCCTGTTTTCAGACTTATTTTTAACCAATTAAACAAATCACCGAATAACCAACAGTTCGAAAATTTGCAAAATTCTCTTTGCCAAATAATTACCGTTTATCTTATTTCGAAATCACGTTCATAATAAGATATTTTAATGTTGTTCTGCAAATATCTACAAGCGAGAATTACTAAAAAATCGGAGCACAAAAGTAAAAAAAATGTTTAATAGTTTGTTCCGACAGAAATAATCATAGTTTATGATTTGCCAATAATTTTTGCTGTCAAACATTAAGCAATATTAAAATATTTCTGTATATCTTTGCTTTTGACAAAACAGGATTCATAACCAAACTTTATTTCGCATTAAATCAGATATTTATGAAAATAATTGCTCAAAAGCCATTCAGCAACATTCGAATTCTCGGCGGTACGGTATCGGATTATAAACTCCGATACTCGCAAATGGCAGATGCACTCAAAGGCTCAAAATCTTATGCTCTTTTTGCCGAACCTATGGTTACTGGTGCAAACATTGCTTGGACAACCAATCAGCCCGGAACAATTCTGTCGTACAGTTTAATGTCATCTGCGGAAAAATCAGAGGTTGACAAATTATTACGCACACAAGCAAGCCGTTTGATTGCAGAATTAGCTGATAATGTAAAAGTTGCAGACCTCGTAAAACAATATCTGACAGTACCTTCCGAAGATGACATTTTTGTTTCGGAAAACAACGGCGTAAAAACGGTAATCCTGACGCAGTGGGGCAGCGTGTCAGATAATGCAGATAAAAAACCGCTTCAAATTATTGCTGATGAGCGTTTTCCGGTTCCGGTGATTATTGTTGTGAAGTTTACGGACGGCAATCCGGCTACGGGCGAAGAAGTTTTTATGGAATTTAACAATCGAGAGCACAAAGAAACGACGGACTCAGATGCAAAAATTGATTTCGGAAAACTAAATACAGGTACAAATTTCGCTGTTTATCAGTATGTTGAAGGCAAACGAATGTTTGTTCACAACTTTACAACTGACATTAGAATTGAATATCTTGTGCAAATACCACGCCCTCAAAACATGCGATTTAAAGTGCAGGATACCAACGGGGTTGTACAACAGGGAATGCCTTTTGTATTCGATTTTTCTGATACAACCAAAGAACTAATCAGCTCCACAGACGGCATTATGGAGCTACCCGGCATTAAAGTCGGCACAAGTGTTTCATGTTCTCACCCAAAAGACGGCGGCAAACTTTATCCACATAAATATGTTTGCGAAGTTGAAAAAGAATTTTACATAATTACGATACCGGCACCTGTGCAAGAAATTGTCACTCAGCCGGTTATTGCCACTCCGGAACCCGAAATCGTACCGATAACCGTCAAACTTATTGACCACAAAAATCGTCCTGTTCCCGAAAAGGTCATAACACTTAAGCACCATCAGGATACTACTTCGCAAACAACTGATAATCATGGAATAATTCCGATGTCGGTAAACGAACCTATGTCCGGAGATAAAATATTTGCAGAAGTAAAACTCTCAAAGCGAAAAACAAAAAAGCGAGAACTTGTGTTCAAACCGGAACAGTCCGAATATATTATTAAGCTAAAAAAATGCCGTTGGTGTTGGTTGTTGTTATTGTTGCTACTTCCGCTCCTGTTACTGATTCCCCTAAAAAAAGACGTTACTTTCAAAGTCATTAATTCTTATAACAATGAAGTTGTCAGTTCTTTAGATTTGAATTTTGAATACACCAAACGCGATGCGTTTAATTTTGATTCTCTCAAATTCTTCACAAGATATTACCCCTATCCTAATCCTGCTTTTACGGAACAAACTGACAGCAACGGAATTGCAGTTTTTAAAAATGTTCGCTACACCGTTTATCAATGGTTGTTCAAAAAAAATGACACCTGCCGAGCTTTTGCATTAAGCGATTGTTATAATTTAGATACGACTTTGAATTTCTTTCAGTTAAAAGAAGTCAATACCGTTTATATGAATCCCGTATTGCTGGATTTGGACTTTACCGTAGTTGATGCCGATGATAGCAATGAGCCTATCAATGAAGCACTTGTAACCATTGAAGCCGATATGTTCTCATACAAAGATTCCGCGCTTTCAAATGCAGACGGACATGTTAGTTTCAAACGTATTCCGCTGTGTGCCAATGTGTACGTAAACGGAAGTCGCTTCGGATACACACCTGAGACCATACGCGACAAAACCCGAAATATCTATCACGAAAAAGACACTTTATCTTTACATCAAATTTCAAAACCTGTTGTTTTTTTCATAAAAGATTCAAAATCGAAAAAAGGTATTCCTGACGCACTTGGCACATTATATCTAAAAAAGAAAGGGAAAATTACTCCTCCCGTAAAAACAAATGCGAGCGGAAAAGGTAAAATTTTCAGAGGCGAAGGCACATTCCCGAGTGTATTTATTGCCGAAGAATTAAAAATATATGCTTCAAAATCACCGTATTACAAAGATTCTACAACCTTAGACTTTGATGTTCCGAAATTTTACCCCGTCGAACCTTGGATTAATACCTATACCGAAGAACAGCGTACGGTCTATTTGCGCCCGCTCGAACGTCCGATTTTATTTCAAAATATTGATGCAGACACAAACCGAGGAATTGCAGGTGTTGAAAATACAGTTACCATCGTGCACAGCGACGGCAAAACAGAGATATTGCCCCCGATACTAAGCGACAGAGACGGAAATTTCGGATTCTCGGCAATTGTCGGCGACAAAATCAACATAGTCGCAAAAACAGACCAATGTCCGCCACGATACGAGGCTAATGATTACAGCATCAAAAACGCCGAATTTGGAGAATTGGAAAAAAATGCAGATTTAAGAAAAATTCCGCTCAAACGTGCACCCGCTCCCGCTGTGCGATTCCAAAATACAAATTTAGCAACCGGAGCACCGCTCGCAGGAGTGAACAATGTTGTTTCCGCAGACGGAGCTGTTGTGGGAACTTATACGAGTGATGCCGGCGGTTGGTTTACGGTTGATAAAGTATATGATTGTCAGAAAATTTCGATAACCGCATCAAAATCAGGCTTCTCAATAAATGATAAAACAATTCAAAATCGCCCGTTGGAGGTTCTGATTCCGGCTGCTGCAAGTGAGCGAGTAATCCCATTGCAAGAAGACTCTCCACCACCGCCGAATGTCATAAAATGCGAAAGCGTGGGCAGCGGAGGCGCCGGAGTTACAACAACCGTGCACGACCTCGAAGGTTGCAATCAGTTCACTATCATGTGGGATATGTACACAAAGCCGGATAAACTTACCGTTTACTGCGGACATGGTGCTACTAAAAAATTCCTTTATACCACAGGTGTTCCTGTGAACTATGAAGGTTCAAAATTTTTAACGTGCAAAGACAGATACATCACCGTAGTTATCGAAGGCATTGACCCGGAAACCGAATGGAACTACCGGTTGAATTGTGAATGTAATTAGGGTTTGAAAGAAAACGTGTAAATAGTTGAAATTATGTAGATTGTAGTCATTTTT
>DYOJ01000770.1 GCA_020720705.1 Acetofilamentum sp. | reverse complement strand
ATACGAAAACAAAGCGTTGCCAAATATTAATTTAGGCGACGCTTCGTTTTTTTTTGAAACCTTAAACGTGTTCGATTTCGTCTATCTCAAGAAATACAAGTGTTTGATTCAGAAGCTGAAATGCAATTTCGCCAAATGCGAAAACACCTTCAGCCTGAATTTTTTTATTTTCCAGATTTCCCATGCCATAGTAAGACACGCAGATGCAACAATACGGAATATTGCGACCTTGAGTTACCAATTTTTCGCCGAAAAGTTCGTGGCAATTGTCTATGAAATTTGCTAAATAATATGTTTCGTCATGAAAAACGGGCGAGAAAAATGTTACTTCATTTTTATGAGTATCAACTATTTTTATATCGCGGTTTATCAAGGCTCCGTTGTAATTTGCAATAATCGGCATTGCCGGTTTGTACTTAATTTCTGTGAGAAATTCGGCTATGTTGGCAGCTTTGCCGTCAATGGTACATTCGCCTTGCGTATAGGACGTTTTTGGAAATCGGATTGCCGGCGATTTTGTGTCAATCGTATCGAGATTCAAAATTTCTGCTCGTGCAACTTTGTTTGCGGGTAATTCCACGTGTAATACGACACCGTCGTCGGGCAGCTTTTCTTTGGTTTTTCCGTTATATACTTTCGGGCTTGCCGTACCGAGTTGAGCCAAATCGAATCCGGCAACAAATCCTACAATCGGATTATTGAAAATATTTTCGTATGTCAATGAATTTACGCCAAATTCAAAACTTGCACTGCTGTCGCCGGGCACAATGAGCACGGAAAATCCGTTTCCGAACGCATCAAGCGCAATGTTTTTCATGTTCGTTTTGTCGTATTTACCGATTTTGAAATTGGTTCCGATGTTGGTAAAATCGTCCACGAAAATTTTTTCGGTCGTAAATTGTCCGGCTTCTTTGTCCATAAAATAAGGCGATGTGCCGCCAATCCAATTTCCTGCGGGCAACTCATCAAGCAAATTTTCGCTTGCCGAGAGTACCATTGTTCTGCCTTCGGCAATAAAGCCGAGTACATCTTCTTTTGAATATAATCGTCGTTCCATGTTACCAAGTTTTAAAAATTTGTTTGAAATCGGGTTGAACAGCAAGCGCGTATTTGAGGCATAGGCTATACAAATCGTCAACAGCTTGATTCATTGTAATTTTTTTGTAACCAATCTCTTTGTGCAATTGGTGTATTTTGGTTTGCAGAACATAATTCCTATACGGATGTTCTATGTCGCCGGAAATGATTTTCGCCCATTCCGGTCGGTCTTTGGGTGGAATTGATATTGCCATAACACTGTATTTTTGTTAAACATTTTGATTTTTTCTTATTTTTTCGAGAATAAATGA
>DYOJ01000769.1 GCA_020720705.1 Acetofilamentum sp. | reverse complement strand
GATATATTCCAATAAACATTTGATAATCAGACGAATGACTGTGTAAATATGAAATTATCCAGCAGGGATGGTGCAGTATTAGTTTCTCGTCAGAAATGTATGAATATTTTGAGTATCAACAACGGTGAACGAACTGTTCGGGTATCGCTCCGAAAATTGTTTCGGCAGTTGTAAGTTCTTTTTTGACTGATATTTAAACTCAAAACAAGCAAGTTGCCCGCCTTTTTCTTCGATATAATCAATTTCTTGTTGCGAATAGGTGCGCATGAAGTATGTATTTACAAATATTCGATTATTCGCATTGAATTTCAGACGTTCAACTATGCAAAAATTCTCCCACAAACCGCCTTTATCAGCACGCATTTCAGGCGGATTAAAATTATTTATCAGCGCATTACAAATTCCGAGGTCGTAAAAATATATTTTTTGTCCCTTCGCAATTTCCACACGCGGATTCCGACTGAACGATTTGAGGCGAAAAATTACAAAATTCTTTTCCAAAAGTTCAATATAACGCGTTATCGTGTGCACATTCTCGGATAGCAGACGTGCCAACTCGTTGTATGACACTTCTTGACCGATTTGAAATGCTAATGCTCTGAGCAGATTCAATATTAAGTCGGCTTTTTTGATGCGCTCAAATTGTAAAATATCTTTATACAAATAGTTACTTGTAATATTTATGATTTCCTCTTGCGCATCGGTATCGGCACTGTCGAACACATCGGGATACAGACCGTAACGCAGAATATTCGGCAATTTGGCGTATAAAGTCGGCAAATCGTAACCTTGCGAAACTTCCGAAAACGACAATGGCATAAGCAAATACACGCGCGAACGACCCGTAAGCGGCTCGGAAACCGATTCTGCAAGCGAAAAACTCGACGAACCTGTTGCAATAATTTGCAAATCGGGAAAGGTGTCGTTAAGCATTTTCAGCACCATGCCGATATTTCGGATATGCTGAGCTTCGTCAAATACGACAATGTTCTTATTTTTCAAAAAATCGTGAATCAATGTAATATTTTCACTTTCCAACAACTGCCGATACTGCAATAACTCACAATTTACATACAACGAACCGTCATATTTTGCCAAAATCTGCTTGCTCAAAAAGGTCTTTCCCACGCGGCGTGCACCGTAGAGTATAATTACCTTATTTTTAAATAGTTGTGATTCAATGTGTGCTTGAATTTCACGTTTATATTCCATACTTACAAATTAACATTCTGAAAACTGCACAAATTTACACAAATATAGGAAGTTCACTGCATAAATTTGACTGAATTTAGGAAGTAAATTGTTTTTTGAAAATATCGCATAGTTGCATAGCACTTCAAAAGTGCTTTGCAACT
>DYOJ01000768.1 GCA_020720705.1 Acetofilamentum sp. | reverse complement strand
GATTATCAGTGTTTTTGAAAATATTTTACAATTTAAGTAAATTGCTTATTATCAGCAATTTAACTTTACAAACTTTCAACTTTATGACTTTTTATACTGAACTCATGTATGTTGTAGTCATTTTTTCAATCGAATGTTTTGTCATTAAGTAGTCTTTCAATGGACAAAAAGTAGTCATTCTTTGTTTTTTAATAGTTTAAATTGAATTTCGATTGAATTTAAACAGAATTTCTAAAAACATTCGGAACGAAATTTCGCTATATCGTAAAGAACTTCAACAAGTTATGAGTTTTCTTACAAGCACTGATTAATAGTCTAAAACCCAATTCTTTATGAAAAATTTGCCAAATTTGTCTCATGTTTGTTTCAGCGTTCAGATTCTGATACGCATGGCTTTGGATAAAAAACGTTGGCAGTGTTTGGCGGACATATTTGTTTAACGAAAATAGCCTGTTTCTGTTTCATTTTTTTGCAAACGTGTAGCCCAAACTCACATGTGGCGTGTAACCGAGCACGGCGTGTTTTGAGAACGCCATGTCCAAATCAATATTTTTCCACAAATAGCCTATTCCGAAGCTATATTCCGAATAGTTTTTTGCTAAGCCTACGCCTGCACGCAACGATAAGCCTGCAACAAGCTTATAATCCATACCTGTACGAAGCATTGGATTTCGCAAAGCTACATCTTTTTCCACTTGTGCAGAAAACCGTGCTTCTTCGGAAAATTTGAAGCCGACGCCTATTTTAAAAATAGTTGCAAGATATTCATTTTCAGTAGTTTCCGAAACTTTTGCACGCCAAGGATTAGACACCGATGCGGCAACAAAAAATTTGTTTGTCGGCTCGGCGAGTAAACTAAATTCGCCTGTAATTGCCGAAACTTTTGGGTAAAGTGCAGTCGGATAAATTGTTAGATAATTCATTTGCATCCCGGCGTAAAACCGTTTTCCAAGTTGTTTGGCATACGCTAAACCGAATTTATCGGTACGGAAATCGGAATTTCCGAAACCTGTGTATGAAACGCCGATTGCTCCGAATTTGTCGATTCGGAACGCGGCAACGGCTGATTTATCAGCGAGTTCCGGCATGGCAAAGCGGTCGGAAAATGAGACTCCGACGGCTATTTTTTCAAGTTTAGCCAACTGTGCTTGGTTATTAAACGTAGCCCACACATCGGCATTGAATAGTGCCGCACCGCCCATACCGGCTTGTCGCGCGCCTTTGGTTTGGTCATATTGTGCTGATAATGTGAAAGTTATGTTTAAAGATATCAATATAAAGAATAAAATAGTTTTCATTACGTACTTATTTTCTGAACTTTGCGGAATGCACAAATGTAATATTTTTTTTTGAGTCC
>DYOJ01000116.1 GCA_020720705.1 Acetofilamentum sp. | reverse complement strand
TCTAAAATCTAACGAAGTATTGCCTAAAGAACATATTTATACCCGACACCTTTGATGGTATAAATGTGCTTTTTCGAGATTTTTTCCCGAATTTTTCGTATGTGAACATCAATCGTTCTATCACCCACCACAACATCATCTCCCCAAACTTCGGCATAAATTTCTTCTCGTGTAAATACTTTGTCCGGCTTCGAAATCAGGAGTTCGAGCAACGCAAACTCCTTTTTAGGCAAAACAAGCTCTTTATTTTTATAAAACACTTTGAACTTTTCTTTATCCATTACAAGGTCTCCTCGCTTGATAATGAGTTTGTTTTCGACCTCTTCACCTGTCAATTCATCTTTTCCGCTACGTTTAAGTAAGGCTTTTATACGGCTGATAAGCACTTTAGGCTTTATCGGTTTTGTAATATAATCATCGGCACCTGCTTCAAAGCCGGCGATTTGGGAATAATCTTCACCTCTTGCCGTCAAAAATGCGATAACAACCGAGTTTAGTTCCGGCAAACGTCTGATTTCTTCGCAAGTTTCGATACCGTCGGCATCGGGCATCATAACGTCGAGCAAAATTAAATCAGGGAGGTGTTTTTTAGCCTTCTTAACAGCATCCTTTCCGTTGTCGGCAGTGCAAACTTTATACCCTTCTTTTTCAAGATTATAAGATAAAAATTCGAGAATATCCGGGTCGTCATCAACCAATAATATTTTATAGTCTTCTTTCATATTCTTTGTTTATTATACTATTTAAAAGTGTTTTTACTAATTTTCAAAAAAAAAAATCAAATACACAAAATATTTTGTTCAAATATCACATACCGAGTAAGTTGAATGTGTTGCTATGTTGTTTCGGTTTATTGAGTGTGAATGTAAATGTGGTTCCGATACTTGGTTTACTCATAACCGTAATAGTCTGATTATGAGCATCAATAATATGTTTTACAATAGATAAACCCAAGCCTGTTCCTCCGTTTTTCTGCGACCGGCTTTTATCTACCCTATAAAAACGTTCAAAAATTCGACTTAAATGTTTTTGAGCAATTCCGATGCCGTTATCGGTAACATCTACACGAACTTGCGACCGATTTTCTTTGAAATAGATATTAGTACGTCCCGAAACAATGCCATATCGGATTGAATTTGCAACCAAATTTAACAGAACTTCGGTAACGCGATTTTTATCCGCCTCAACTAAAATTTCCGGACGGTCGTGCACAACACTAAGTTTGATATTTTGCTCATCAGCAGACATTTCCAACATTTCAAAAACCGATTTTACAACCTCCAATATATCAAATACCGAGTAATCCAAGAGCAATTCGCGTGCCTCATATTTGCTGATAGTTTCCAAATCTTCCACAATTGATATCATTCGGTTGATATTGGTCTCGGCACGTTGCAGGTATTTCTTGTTGATTTCGGGGTCGTCTAAGCCCCCGTCTAATAAGGTTAGAATATATCCTTGTACATTGAAAATCGGCGTTTTAAGTTCGTGTGAAACATTTCCGAGAAATTCTTTTCGATATTTTTCGGCTTGTTTAAGTGCAACTATTTGCTCTTTGTTAGATTCGCGCTTATTCAAAAATTTACTCAGTATCAGATATACAAAAACAAAATTGAACAAAAAACTCATCAGCCCAAATACTTCGGAACTTAATACGAAATATTTATCGGAAAGTGTATTTATCCACAAAAAAAAACCTGTGAGAATACTTACACTTGCGGCGGTCAGAAATGCTAATCGAAATTTAATACGCTGAATCATTCCAAAACAATATCAGGAACAAATTTAGTCTGTTTTTTATGAATACAATCAATATTTTGTTGAGAATACAGTATCTTAACAATAATTTAAAATTCGAGATATTTTTTACATTCAATCAAAATATCTACTTTTGAAACAAAATTTTGTAAAAATGAAACGCACACTTGTAGTTGGAGCAAGCTCAAACCCCGGCAGATACTCATTTCTCGCCGTAACACGTTTGGCTGAAAACGGACATGACGTAATACCGCTCGGTATAAAAAACGGAAGCATAAACGGGAAAGAAATAATCACCAAACGTATTGATTTTCAAGGAATCCACACCATATCCCTTTATATCGGACCCGAAAAACAAGCGGAGTATTACGACTATATTTTCTCATTGAAACCGAAGCGTATTATTTTCAATCCGGGCACTGAAAATGAAGAGTTTATGAAAGTCGCTGAACAAAAAGGAATTGAGGTTGCCGAAAATTGTACTTTGGTGATGTTGAGTATCGGTATTTTTTGAAATTTCAAACTCAACCCTGCTCCCCTTAATACTTTCAGAGGGAATAGATATAGACTTTAAATTTCACTAAATATTTAATATTCAATTTCTTATAATAATAAAAAACACTCAATAAAAAAGCTTAAACTGTATAACATGATTCAAGACAACGAAGAAAAAAAAGCAGCTAACTATATATTTATAGCTATATTTTGGCAAAATATTCGTAAATTTGTGAATAAAAATTAATTCTAAAAAATATGGTAAACCCAAAAATAGATTTAGTTTTCAAAAAATTGTTCGGAAGCGAAGGCAATCAAGATTTGTTAAAATCGTTGATTAATTCCATGTTGCCGGAGAATGAAAAATTAAATACCATAACATTATTAAATCCATACAATTTACCGGATTATCTGGAAGGAAAAATGACCATTTTGGACATTAAAGCCACCGATGAAAAAGGTAAAATGTACGATATAGAAATGCAAATTTCAGGACACGATTATTTTGGAGCAAGAGCTTGGTATTATTGGGCAAGATCGTTTTCGTTACAACTTGAAAAAGGAAAAGATTTTAAACATCTAAACAAAACAATTGTCATAAGTATTGTAAATTTTAAAATGTTCGATGATGAATTATACCATCATAATTTTGTTCCCAAAGAACTAACAACCAACGAATTTTACAATATTTTGGATTTTATGTCTCTTCATTTTGTTGAATTACCGAAATTCAATTTTGAAAACATTGACAAGAAAATTCAAACAACTTTAGAACGTTGGATAACATTCTTAAACAATGCCGCAAGATTAGACCAAGAAAAATTGCCGGACGAATTAGCCCAATCGGAAGAAATAACGAAAGCAGCAGAACGTTTACGAACAATGTCATTATTAACCAAAGAAAGAGAATACTACGAAAAACAATTAATTATTCTGATGGATGATAATGCAAGATTGGAAAGTGCGTTGAATCATCAGAAATATGAGATTGCAATTGCAATGAAAACAGACGGATTGTCTCTTAATAAAATTTCAACTTATACAGGTTTACCAATTGAAATTATCGAAACTTTGTAATAACTGAATGTAAATTAAATATTTTTAGAAACGTTGTTTTTACAGACCTGAAATCGTGTATTCAGATTAAATTGTATCAATTTTTTTGCAAAACCCAAAGATGTTTGTTGAAGCTTGTTGAAGCCGATAACGATGTTCTAAAAAAAAGAAGATAGAAAAAATGAATTTTTGCATTATTACAGCCGGAGGGTCAGGCTCAAGATTAGGTTCAGATATTCCGAAACAATTTTTGGAATTGCACCGAAAGCCGATTCTAATGCACACCATAGAACAATTTTACGCATACAATAAATCGTTGGAAATTGTTGTCAGTTTGCCGCATGAACACATTGAATATTGGAAAAATTTATGTGTAAAATATAAATTTAAAATTCGGCACGAAATTGTTTCCGGAGGCGAAACTCGATTTCATTCTGTTCGTAATGCTTTGCAATTGGTTCATTCCGAAGGTTTTACAGCAATCCACGACGGTGTTCGTCCCTTAGTTACGATTCGTTCGATAGCCGCTTGTTTTGAAAGTGCCGCTAAGTATGGTTCGGGAATAGCCTCAACGGAGATTGTTTTTTCATTGCGAAAAATCCTATCCGAAAACAAATCGGAAAACGTAAACAGAAACGAATATAGAGAAATACAAACCCCTCAAGTTTTTAAAAACGACCTCATTGTCAAAGCTTATGAGCAAAACTATCGTCCCGAATTTACTGACGATGCCACTGTTGCCGATTTTGCCGGTTACAAAATCTCCTTTGCACGAGGCAGCAGGGAAAATATTAAAATTACAACCCAAGAAGACCTGCATATTGCACAAATTCTGATGCAAGCCCGCTGGTCTTAAAATAATCTTTTAAAACTAAGGCAGAATCGCCTACGCGTAAAGATTTTTTAAGAATATGTTGCTTACAATCAATAACTTCATAAGCATAATCGGTGTTCAAATCTCCGATTCGTTGTATAATTAAATCATCGGTTTCTGTTCCAAAATTTCTGCGCAAACCAAGGTCTGTAACCACGGAAAAATTATTTACCGAAAGAGTAATATTTTTTAAAATCAAGTCAAAAAGATTATCTTTTTTATTGAAGGGAATGTTTTTGTAAATATTCTGATTTACATTTAGATAAAGATTTTCGGCGATAGCTAAAATACCTGAAATCAGTGATACAAAATTTAATCTTCTGATAAATTCTTTCTCAAGGTCGTAATGCACGCTGCCCGACTCAACAAGTATGGTGCTTATGCCTTTACGTTGTAGGCAGTCTCCAAAAGCCGAAGGTAAAAACGCATCTGAATATCGTCCTATTTTATTAGGAACAAACTCTTGTAAAACATTATTTATCAATGAAATAACAGCCATTCCGTTCCGTCTGGATGTATCCTCGCTTTTTTCAAAATCAAAAGACGGCGACAAGAATGACATTGCAGCAGGAGAAGCGGTATCGCCTACGGTATAATAAGGGTCTTGGTCGTGCAAATTGAAAGCAAATTGAGGTTTTATACGTTCAACAATTCGCATCAAAATTTGAGACTCGGGGCAGCTAAGTTTCAGGGCATCACGGTTTAAGTCAATCCCCGGCGCATTACGTCTGTCAAAACGTTCGGCACCGTCCGGGTTGAGCATCGGAATAAATGTAAGCGTGCAATTTTCTAATATTGTATTGCGCTCGTCAGCAAAATTTTCCGACAAAAAGAATTTATAAATATCAAACAAAGCACGAGTTGCCGTAGATTCGTCTCCGTGCATTTGCGACCAAAGTATTATATTTGTGTTGCCCGTTCCTATTTTTAAACTGTAAATAGCTCTGCCTTCAACGGACAGTCCTTCTTCTGTGATTTCAAATAACGATTGATTATTTTTCATTTCACAAATTATGGCTGACACATCTTTGTGTTTTATTCGTCTGCCGTAAAGCTTAGTTTCTTTATAGTTTTCGTATTGTTCAAAAAGTTGTTCCGCAAAAAAAATATCAAATTTCATAAGCTTTTCAAATTAAGAAAAAGAAAAAGAAAAAGAAAAAGAAAAAGAACGTGCACCTGCAAAGAATTAATTTCCGAAGCAATACAAATAGCCGTCTCTGGCAGCAATGTAAATGCGTCCGTTATGCACCACAGGTGTTGCCTCAATAGATGCTAATTGAATATGTTTGATGAGTTCAAATTTGAGATTTTCGTCAAATTTAAACAAATACAGTCCGTCGTATCCGGCGGCGACGATTTTATTTCCGACTATAATCGGGGTAGATATCGAAACTCCGGTGGGATATTTGAATACCACTTCAGGTTGAGGATAGTCATATTTATTTTGCGGGCATTTTGATTTTTTTGTTGTAACAGATTTATGTTTAACTACATACATATTACCGTCTATCGCTGTAAACACAGCAAGATTCGGGATACGGTCATTGGGTTTTCGGTATTTATCGTTGATACCGACCGAGCCGATAACGCCGCCGTACCAGAACACGAAAAAGCGGTCGCCCGTAGGCATAAACCACTTAACGCAAGTCGAATCAGCGGGTTTTGACGGGTCAAGTTTATAGATACCGCCACTGCCGGGTATGTATTCTTTCTCAACCGAAATCAAAATACATCCGTCATCCGTAACAACGGGAGAGCCGTCCATATCGGCACCGATAAAAAAATCCCAATCTATTTTGCGGGTTTTCAAATTATAGCCGTACACATGCCCCGAACCGGATGCCACATAAACTCTGTTTCCGAGTATCGAAGGGGAGGATTCGGTTACTAAATTTCCGCCGTGTTTAGCTATATCCGTATCCTCGTACATCCAATGTTGTTCGTAGATTTCGGCAAGTTTCAGTCCGCTTTTTTCTTTGGTTTTATTTGGGTCGAAAACAGTAAACAAACCATTCTCTAAACCGATATACCCTGTGTCGTTTACGACAATTGCCGAGCCGTCCACATCGCGGCTATAACATTTCGTTTTTACGCTGACAATACTCCAGAGCATCCGAAATGTCTGAAAATCAATCGCCCTAAAACTTGCAGCACTACCGTCAGGTTGCGAAGTGCCGCCTGTTCTGCTGCCTTGCATCATCATCAACCTCTCGCCGTTGTAATACAGAGTGCCAGTGCCCTTAATCACATCGCCGCAATCAAATCGGGCAAGCACTTTTCCGGTTGCGGCATCAATTTTTTTGATATTGTGCTCGTAAGTTCCTTGTAAAATATACGTTTTTTTGCTATCGCTGACAATCAGCGGCTGACCTGTCCAACCGGCTCCCGACCATGTCAAGGTTGCACTGCCGACACGAGTTTTTCCAGTTCCGAGTTCGGTTTTCCAAATCAAGCGTAAACTGTCCGGAGCATAATTACCATAATAATTACGCTGAAAATTTCCAAGAAATGTCTGATTGATAATGGTATAACCGCCTCTTGGTTTTAATTTATTAAATTTAAAATCTATTTTACGAGCCGGCTTCAAAGGTTCGTCCGGTTGACAACCGGAAAATATTATAACGAAAGTAACAAAGATTAAAACGCGTAAAAATGATATAGAATAGTTCATGCGATGAAAATATGCGCAAAAATAGCAAAAAACCAATCACAAACCTTTTTAAAGTAATAATATCAATGTTCCGTTCGATTTTAGAATTTTGATGTTAAATAGTGTTTGTAAGGAAACTTTTTAATACTTGATTTCATGTAGATTATAGCTGATTTTTCAATTGAATGTATTGTCATTCAGTAGTCATTCAATAGTCATTATGTTGTTTTTTTATCGTTTCAATTGAATTTCAACAGAATTTCTAAAAACATTCGGAACGAAATCTCGCAGTATCGTAAAGAATTTTGACAAGTTATGAATTTTCTTATAAACACTAAATAGTTCTTGTAAGAAAACTCATAACACATTGAAAATATTTATGTTATAGGG
>DYOJ01000767.1 GCA_020720705.1 Acetofilamentum sp. | reverse complement strand
GATACAATTTTATGAAATTACGTTTGAACTCGCATGGAAAGTCATGAAAGACTATTTAGATTCAATAGGTTTCAACACAAAAAGTCCGAGAGAAACCATAAAACAAGCCTACCAAGCAGAAATTATCAACAACGGACACGAATGGATTGATGCACTCGAGGCAAGAAATAAAACATCACATATTTACGACGATGTAGAAATTGCAGAGATTACGACCAAAATCAGAAGCATATTTTTTCCGTTAATACAAGATTTTTACGTCTTTTTAAAAAAAGAAAATGAAACCTAACAGCTTTGGGATTTTAGAACGCGATTTGAACAGTGTAGTCAAAGAATTAGAAAAATTTACCGAGTTGGAAAAAGCCGTTATCTTCGGTTCGCGTGCCATGGGAAATTATAAAAAAGGCTCAGACATTGATATTGCAATTTTTGGCGAAAATATTACGTTTCGTATCTTATCAAGACTTTACACGATTCTTAACGAAGAAATACAGACACCTTATTTCATTGATGTTGTGCACTTTGAAAAAACTGAAAACGAAAATTTGAAAAAACATATCACTGAACAGGGGAAAATAATATACACAAAAAAATGATAAAACTCAGCGACGATATCTACAAACAAATCATGTGGGATTACGACATTCCGAAAGAGGATGTTGAAAAACTCCTTTCGGGCGAAGCGGAACGGGCGGGGCATTACACTATTAACTCCATGTTTGTAAAAATGTTACAAGCACTCACTTGGTATTCGTTGTTAGGCGTGCTTGGAAAAGCTAAAATTATGGAACTTTTGACGCATGAAAACATTAAAAAATTAAGATTCAAATCCTTACAAGAACAATATACCTATGTCAGAGCCAGATTATTTGAACTTGTATAAGGTACAAGATGTTTTTTTTGATTTTTTAAAATCTGAAAAATTCCCTTTTTATTTGACCGGCGGCACTGCACTAAGTCGGTTTTATTTGAATCACAGATACAGTGAAGACCTTGATTTTTTCGCAAATCGAATGCCCGATTTTCGAGCAACGCTTGATAATTTCTTATCAAAAATTCAAACAAATTTTACGCTTGATAAACGCGAAAATTTATATTACGACGATTTCTACCGAATTTACATCACTGAAAACGAGATAAAACTAAAAATTGAATTTGTAAACGATGTTACCTATCGCGACGGTCAGCCTCTGCGAACAGAATGGGGATATGTGGATACGCCGGCAAATATTTTGTCTAACAAACTGACGGCATTGGTAAACAGAGAAGAACCAAAAGATATTTTCGATATTGTTCAAATCGCTCTGGCATACAAATTTAATTGGGCTGAAATTTTTTTTCACTCCAAAAATAAGGCTTACATTA
>DYOJ01000115.1 GCA_020720705.1 Acetofilamentum sp. | reverse complement strand
TGATATTTAGGAAGATATAATTTTACCATACTTTTTTGAGTGGATACCATTTTTTATATCGAAAGTTTTGTCATTTAGTAGTCATTCAATAGTCAAAAAGTAGTCATTCATTGTTTGTATTTAGTTTCAATCGAATTTCCACTGTTTTTCAATTGAATTTCTTAAAACATTCAAATCGAAATATCTCTGTAAAATTAAGTTTTTCAATGTGTTATGAGTTTTCTTACAAACACTAATATAAGAAAAAACCGCCCTTTTGGAGCGGTCTTATTTTTTAGAGATGAATTACTTATTTTGCAATATTCATTATCAATTTGTGCGCATTACCTGCATTGTCGTAAACAAATGTTACGTTGTAAGTTTTTGCTTCTGTAACTTTGATATTTCCATTGTTATCAGTGAAGTTTGCTGCATCTCCTTCGATAGTTACACCTGTATAACCGAAATTGGTACCCCAATCATGATCTTTACGAATCTTGAATTCACCACCGGCAAGTAAGGCTACACCATTTTTTGTAAATGAATATGCATCTCCTGACACACTTGCATAAGGTAAATCAATGTCATAATCCCAATTAGCCGGTACTCCGTCAGCATTATTGAAAGCACTACCTATCAAACTAAATAAAAACGTTTCAGGACCAATTGGTGTAACATCCGCTGTTTTAGTCAAAGATGCTTTCCATCCATCAGCAACAGTCCAATCTAATGCAATAGTGTACTTTCCTTCTTGGGTTAGTGCCAAAACAACATTATTGTCCTTAGCTTGAGTTAAAGCCACTTCTAAATTCGGTAATGTACCTGAAATTGTACCTCCAAAATTGGTGTTAACTCTAACATGATGTGCAACATCTGTACTATCAACAATAATTTTCCAATTGTTACCATAACGGAATTTGAAATCACCTTTACGTAATTCAAAATTTTCAACTTTAAAAGACATTGCATCTACTGCAAATGCTCCTGCGGGCATTGGAGTTGAAGCAGTCCAAGCTGTCGGAGTAGCTCCTCCGATGATTCCCCACTCAACGACAGCAACAACGACTTTCTTGTTTACAGTGTCAAGAATAACATGATACATTCCGTTTACGGGAACGGTGAAAGCAGTAGCTGTCTCAGCATACGTTCCGCGCCAGAAATCAGTAGAAGGTTGTTCCATATTACGTTCTGCAACAGGAACTAATGCGAAATCAGCACCGGGTCCGTACGTTTTTTGTACGCCTCCTTCAACAATTACGATATTGAAACCTTCTGTTCCGGCTTCAATAGGCAAATACATTTCGTACATGGTTGCACGTTCTTCTTGTCCGTTTTCGTCAACAGCTTTCGTCATCAAACCGTTAGCACCAAGTTCTTCAAGCGCAGTTCCGCCGCCTTTGATGTAGATACCGTCTTCAACAACCGGATCCGGATCCGGAACCGGTTCATCTTTACATGAAGTCATTACTACTGATATGCCCATGAAAGCTATCACGGCATAGGTCCAGAAATTTAAAAATTTACGTTTCATACTGTTAAAAATTTAATTAATAAAAAACTATTGTATTTGATTTGTTAAAATGTACTTTTTTAAAGGGAGATCGGTGCCGCAGTTAAATTTTCGTTAGCATCAATTGCCCATTGCGGAATCGGGAACGTGAGACGATCTGTTCCGGATGCCGGTCTGCTCCATGTTGAAGGTGCATCCCAAGAAAATGCACTTATGAAAGTTCCGAATCTAATCATATCTTGTCTGCGATTCGCTTCCCAGAACATTTCTCTGCCACGCTCTGCCAACAAATTTTCCTCTGTAAGTGCCGTAAAATTAGCGGCACCTGCTCGTTGGCGTACTTGGTTCACATAAGTTAAACCTCCGCCGGCATCTCCTTGTCGTAAACGACATTCAGCTTTCATCAGCAACACATCGGCATAGCGAAAAATCGGATAATCGTTGCTAAGATTATCGGTGCAACCGTCTTTAATTTCAAACTTCACTACTCGTGCTCCTGACATTAATTTCTCAGCTTCGGTATTTGCATCGCCCATAATCAAAGCCGGAATGAATGGATTAAGGACAAGAGGCTCATTCGTTGTTCCATCCATAAGTGGTTGTCCTGCTGCATTGTATTGCTGTCCGTAAAGGAAATATCTGATACGGTCATCACTCGAAGTAAGCGTAGAATAATCATCAAAGTAGGTTTTAAAGTGCTTTTCAACAACGGCAAAACCATTCCACGGACCTACTGTCATATTGAAAGTAGAATTATTATTGTAATGCAGAGTACGCATGTGGAGGTTAAATCCTTTCATATTATCTTCGTCATAAGGAATCGTGAAGATATTTTCGGGAGAGCTACCATTTTCGGTAATAAATGGTCCGAGTGGATCAACTTCGAGCGAATATTGATTTAATGCGATAACACTGTCGCAGAACATTTCAGTCTTTGCCCATTGAGGTGTTCCGGTATAAACTTCGGCATTCAGATATAATTTTGCCAACAATGTGTATGCCATGCCTTTGCTTGCGGCAGTTTTGGCACCGCCGGCAGGAATACTTTTTACGGCGTCTTCTAAATCAGTAACAATTGCTTGAAAAATTTCAGCTCGTTTTATACGGAACGGTTTTTCAGGTGCATTTTCGTTTGTCATCAAAAACGGGACATCCCCGTAATTATCTATCAAGAACCAATAGTATAGGGCACGCATAGCACGCAATTTTGCCATTGATACATCAAGTGCTTCTGATTGTGCAAATCCGCGCATCATATCAATCGCAAAGTTCGATTGATACACTCCATCGTAAAACGTTGACCACATGACATTTACAGCTTCAGTATTGTTGTTCCACTCATGCGAATGAAGCACACGCCATTTTCCGCCGTCGTCCCAGTGTTCACCGCGAGTGGGGCACACTACTTCATCGGATGTAATTTCTTGTGCCATCCACCAGCCGCCCCAATCTTGGGTAAGCAGGTCTAATTTTGCATAAGTCGGATTTGAAAGAGCAGCAACCTGCCCTTCATTTTCAGGAAATACGTCAAGCGGAATCTTGTCGTAAATTTCGTTGTCCAAGTTCGTGCATGATGCAAAGAACAAGGCTATGAGTATGGATGTTAAAAATTTATTTTTCATCGGTTTGTAAAATTTACTGTTATGGAATAAATTGACGTTCAAACCACTAATAAGATGCAAATATACAAAAAAGTTGTATCATTTTCTGCAATAATTTTGCTTGAACGTTTGAGTAAGTTTTGCCAAGGTTTAACACCCCGGCAAAACTATAATAATTTAGAATGTTATATTTGCACCAAAAGTGAATGTTCTGGTTTTTGGATAAACGTCAAAGTTATCAATACCGAATGACAATCCGCCGAAACTTGTTTCGGGGTCTAAGCCGGTATATTTTGTGTATAGCCAAGTGTTATTGGAAGCTACGTATATTCGCAAACGTTCGAGACCTTTCACTTTTGTCATATTAAAATTGTATGCTAAAGTAATGTTATCCAAACGAATGAAAGAAGCATCTTCGAGATAATAATCACTTACAATCGGACTTTGTGCTAATCCTCGTTCTTTTTCTTCAAGAGCAAAATGTGTAACATTACCGTTCGGCATTAAACCATTCGGGTTTCCGAAAATCATTTTGGTTGCATTGAACATGTCGTAACCCCAAACAGAGCGGAAAGCAAAGTTCATTTCGATATTTTTAAAGAATTTGAATTGATTTGACCATCCAAACTCAAAATCAGGGGTAGCACTACCTGCGATATAACGCTCAGCCATCGTAATGTCTCTTGTTACACCGCCCGCAGCAGTGTAGAACAAAAACTGACCGTCCGGTGATAAACCGGCATATTCAGGTAGATAAAACGTCCCGAGTTCTAACCCCGGACGAACGATTTGAGTCCAGTTTTCGCCGCCTACCAAACCGGGGCCGCTAACACCGCCGAGTTTCATTTCAACAATTTCATATTTCTCGCCTAAATCCACCATTTCTTGAGTGTTTGTTGAGAACGTAAAATTTGTTTTCCAATCAAAGTTTTTATTATCCGCGATGTATGCTTGCATTTGAAATTCGATACCGGAGTTATTGACAGTACCTTCATTAGCATAAATGATAGGATACGCATTTGGCGGCATCGGCACATTGTATGCTGCAATCAAATTGGCAATGGTTTTACTGTAATATTCAACAGTTCCCGAGATACGGTTATTGATGAATCCGTAGTCTAAACCGATGTTTAATTCTTTATTGGTTTCCCATTGTAAATCCGGATTCGGATTTTTATCTCCCTTGATATTCACGACCGTTTCTCCGGTTTCTGGGTCAACACTTGTTCCGGAAGGACCGAACAAAGTTCGGAATAAGTCAGTTGGGATATTTTGATTACCTACCAAACCGTAACCGGCACGGATTTTTAACATACTGATAAAATCCACGCTTACAAGAAAGCCTTCTTGTTTTACGTTCCACGCAACAGAAGCAGACGGAAAAACCCCCCATTTATTGTTCGGACCGAATTTTGAAGAGCCGTCTCTACGAACAGTTCCCGTGATGTAATACTTTGATTTATAATTGTATGCAGCACGACCGAACATTGAAATCAACAATGACTGTCCCTTGTTTGAACCAATACCTCCGGCATTCACAGTTTGCATTACAGCTAAGTTGTTGGACATCACATAGTCAGATGCCGGACGACTTCCGCCTGCATTAAAACCGTCCCAATTTTCTTCTTGATATGAATACCCGGCAACAACATTGATATTATGGGTTCTGTCAAAATCTTTAACGTAGCTTGCGGTAGTTTCCAAAAGTCTATTTTCATAATTTGTATAGCTTCTGCTGGCATAACCGTCTCCTGCTTTATAGGAATAGGTCGGCAAATTGTACGAATGTTCCGAATCGTCTCGAATATAGGCAACATTAGTTCCTACGGTAAATCCGTCGAATAATTCGAGGTCTGCTTTCAAATTTCCGAGAAATCTTTTTGCATCTCGGTGATTTTGGATTTCATTGATTGAAGCCACAGGATTTTTAGAATCGAACATGCGGTCACTTTCTTGGTACGAGCCGTCTGACAATGTTATCGGGTCGGTCGGGCTTCTGCGAAACGCTTGATAAAGTACGCTGTGAATACCCATTCCGCTGATTCCGGGTAAATAATCATTGGCTTCTACTGTTTCAGACAAACCGGATTGGATTGTAAGTTTGTCATTCAGTGCTTTTTGCGATAAGTTAATACGCCCGACTGTTCTGGTTTTTTGCGAACCAATAACAACCCCTTCAAAATTAGAATGTGAACCGGAAGCATAGTAAGAAGTTTGTTCATTGCCTCCTGAAACCGAAAGGTTGTGAGACTGAGACATGCCCTGACGATAAACGGCATCCTGCCAATCGGTATCAGCACCACCGTCTGTGAAGTCAATATTGTAAGTTTTGACATAATCTCGAACTTCTGCGGCTGACAACAAATCCATACGCTTAGCAACATTGTCAATAGAGAAGTAGGTATTTGCCTCCACTTTTGAGCCTTTGCGTTTTTGACCGCTTTTTGTAGTAATAATGATAACTCCGTTTGAACCTCGTGAACCGTAAATGGCAGTTGAAGAAGCATCCTTGAGTACGTTAAAGGATTCAATATCTTCAGATGCGACAGTTGTCGGATCAACTCCGGGTACACCGTCCACTACGTATAAAGGTTCGGTGCCTGATGTAAAACCGGTAGCACCGCGAATTTTTACAGAGAAGCCTGAACTTGGGTCTCCCCCTTTTTTGGTAATCATTACGCCGGCAGCTTTACCTACCAAGCCCTGAATTGGGTCGGTGTTTACTCCGCCGCCAAGTTCTTCGGCGGTTACGTTGGTAACGGCACCTGTTCGGTCACTTTTTTTCATTGTTCCGTAACCGACTACGAGAACTTCATCAATTTCCTCACTGTCGTATTCGAGTTGGCAGTTTACGGTTGCGGCGACGGGTAATTCCTGAGATTTCATCCCGATATAGGAAAAAATCAGAATTTGCTCGGCAGTTTCAGGCACATCTATCGTGTAATTACCGTCAATATCAGTCATTTGGGCAACCGTAGTTCCTTTAACGGCAATACTTGCTCCCGGAAGCGACAACCCGTCAGGGTCGGTAACAGTTCCGGTAACTGTGGTCTGAGCATAAGCCATGCTCACCGACAGTATCAGAACCGGAATCATCAAAAATCGTAAAAATCTTTGTTTCATTGCATATCTGAATTTAATAATAAATAAATCTTTTTTGTATAATCCTCAAATGTATAAAAACTAAATTGAAAATGATTGCTAAATTAATATTAATTTTTGTGTACACAAATATCAAAATAATTTTAAAATTTGTGCAATCGTTTGCGATTTGTCAAAATAATAAAGCAATAATCATTATATCAATGATTTTCAGTAATTTAAAAAGATGTTGTAAAATATATTTTTTTTTAAAATAAAAAAAACATAATTTTAAGGTCAGAAATTGTATAAAAATGAATAAAAATATTCAGTAAGTTTCATAAATGATATAACATTGTGTTATGAAGTTTATTATGAGTTTTTTTTCGCTTGATTAATCCGTCAAACGGTGATAATAAATTCGATTTGATTTATATTTTTCGATTAAAAAATTCGTAAATTTGTGAAATAATAATTTACAATCATGGAAACCGATGTAAACGGTATTTTAGTAAAACCGCAATCCACGTTCATAAATCCCTACACTGATTTCGGATTTAAGAAACTTTTTGGCGAAGAAGGCAGTAAGGATTTATTGAAAGACTTTTTAAATCAGTTGTTACCTGCTGAATATCAGATTGTTGATTTAGAATTTCGAGATAAAGAAATTACGCCTGAAATTCCGGAATACAGACGCGACATTTTTGATTTATATTGCGAAAATGACCGAAAAGATAAATTTATCATCGAAATGCAAAAATCACGTTTGGAGTATTTCAAAGACAGAGTTATCTTTTACACGACGTATCCCATTCGGAATCAAGCGCCAAAAGGCGGTGTTTTTAAAATTGTAAAAGGCGAAGAGAAAAAAATTGATTGGAATTATAAACTGAAACCGGTCTATTTTATCGGTATTTTAGATTTTGAATTTGACGATGAGGGTAAAGAAAGCGACGAATACTTAGTCGAAATTGAATACAAAGACCAAAATAACAAAGTTTTTTACGATAAATTGAAATACTTTTTCGTCGTCATGCCGCGATTCAACAAAAAAGCGGAAGAACTAAAAACGCATAAAGACAAATGGATATATTTCTTAA
>DYOJ01000766.1 GCA_020720705.1 Acetofilamentum sp. | reverse complement strand
GGGTTTTGTAGGTTTCGGCAGTGTAAGGCAAATGCCAGCAACGGTATGTTTTGGAGTATGCGAAACCTTCAATTTGTTTTGCTGTGCGAAAGGCTTGCGTATTGTACCCGTAAAACGAAATTTTAATGCGTTTTTCGCCCTTGTAATCCAGCGGAGCGATGTGTATGGTTTGCGGTGTAGCCATGATTTGAGTGATGAGTTTTGAGTTATGAGTTATGAGTTATGAGTTTTGAGTTATGAAGTTTGAAATATGGGTTTTGAATAAATAGTTTTACACTGATGAAACACTCTTGTATCACGGATTTGAAATCCGTGTTACACACAAGGCAATCAAAATAAACACTCTTGTATCACGGATTTGAAATCCGTGTTACACACAAGGCAATCAAAATAAACGTTTTACAAATTTGAAATGATAAAAATTCTGCAACAAATTTATAAAACTCAGTCAAATATCCAAAAAATTCTGCATGAAAGTTTTGTTAATTACACTTAGTTTTACACGAAACGAAAAAAATCAAAGGCATGTTCATCTATGAAAATGCACGTTTTTGTCGGAACTATGGCATTTGCATCTATGAAAATGGGTGTGCAGAGTTGCGTGCAAGGCTGTTTCATATATGAATATGCTGTGAATCAAACGGTTTGCAAACAGTTTCATATATGAATACGGTCTCGGCACTTTTGCGGATATACAGTTTCATCTAAGAAAATAGTATGAAGCAAAGTGAAAATATACATGTTCATAGATGCAAATGCCTTGTTTCGTGAAAATAAGTGAAGATTTTTTGCGCTTTTGAACAGTTTGGCACGCATACATGGTATTTTCATATATGAAAATGGTGTCGGCGCAAGTTTTTTGGGGTGTTTCATGTATGAAACTGTGTGTCGCGCTTATGCGCATGGGTGTCTCATGTATGAACATGCTTTCGGCGCATTTTCTGAGAGCTGTTTCATGTATGAAAATCCAATTTTTTTTCAAAAATACTGCCAAATACACTGCGCCGAGGCATTTTTGACGGATTTTGGGCGCAAAGGTGTAAGTATCTTATTGTTTACATAGTTACGTGTAAAAATTACATTAAATATTTTGTAGTTTACATTTTTGTTCGTATTTTTGCAACGATATTTTTAAATTATTAATCCCCTAATAAAAAAAGAAGATGTACACAGAATCAACAAACGCAGGCTTTGCGCCGCAAACATTAGAACCTGTCGAACCGGTGAACCGTAAAAAACGCTTACCGTCCAATTTACCCAACATTATTGCCACCGCTAAAACTACGGTGGTCAAATGGCGCGAAAGCGGTTTAGCTCTAAAATGGATTACGCCCGATGAGTTCGAGGACAAAGTAACTGTTTTGGACAGTACGG
>DYOJ01000114.1 GCA_020720705.1 Acetofilamentum sp. | reverse complement strand
CTCTATCCCAATCCGGCAACACATTTTGTTACGTTGATTTCGGAAGCTCCGATTAATTCAGCCGACATCCGGATTTTCAACACTTTGGGACAAAAAATTGAACTGAACTGGGAAAAATCCGGCGGAAATTCGCTGACAACCGATGTGCAAAATTTACCCGCCGGTATTTATTTCCTAAAAATAACTTCTGAATCTATTAAATTGATAATCAAATAACTACAACCACGTAGAGACGTATGGTACACGTCTCTTTTCGTGCAAAAAATTATGTTATACGTTAGAAAGGGAGACGAGTGCCACACATCTCTCTTCGAGCAAGAAAATTATGTTATACGTTAGAAAGGGAGACGAGTGCCACTCGTCTCTACGAGGCAGAAAAATGTAATTCAATCTATTTTACGAACTTAAAATTTTATGCCGGCGTTGAGATAAAAAAGTTTAGCGCGGACGCTTTCATTCAGCCGGGCTTAGGTTGTTTATTCTGTGTTCGTTTTTGTAAACAGATTGATACCCAAAGATTCTCCGACAGTTGAGATTTTAGAGATAAATGATGTCAGCGCGTTCAACACGCTATCTTCTTGTCCGGTTTGTAGTATTCGTAACTCGTCGGGTTTTGGCATTTGAGAGGCTATTTGAGGCAATTCTTTGATTAGCTCACTTAACAAGACTTGATTATTTTTCAGATTTTGAATTTCCATTCGCTTGCGTTCAAGGTCAACTTTGGTTTGTTCAAATTCTTCTTCTAATTTGCGTTTATCGGCTTCTATTTGTAAAACAGAATCTTGCTCTGCTTTTTGTTTTTCCAGAATTGCGGTGTATCGGAGTTTTTCCTGTTCAATTCGGCGATTTTCTTCGAGCAGATTTAATTCTGCATTTAGTTTCACCAATTGCGTTTCTTGCTCTATTTTCACAACTTCGGCTTTCAACTTAGACTCATCTAAGGCTGTTTGGATTGTGATATCTTCCAATTCGCGTTTGTATCTAATCTCATTTTCTTTTGCCTTGAGTCTGTCGGCAGATTCCTTTTCGTGTAGGTCGGTTTGTTCTTTGAGTTTAGTTGTTAATTGTATGTTTTCTTGTTGTTTGGTGAAACGCTGAGCTTCTTCTTTATACTTTAATTCGGTTGTTTCCGTAAGTTTTTTCTGTTGCAACAGTTCTATTTCCAAATTTGTTTTAGTGGCTTCGGTTTCGTTGAGCAGTTTGCTTTGAAGCTCTTTTTGCCTGATTTCATTTTCGGTTTCCAAGTAACTGAATCTCGATTTTTTGCGCTGTTCGTTGCGGAACGGGCTTTGCAGGTCAGTCCACAACGATTCGGAGCTTACAATTGCTTCACGAATTTGAACAGTTGTGATTTTAATGCCCAAACCGTCATCTGCTTTACCGTTATCATCGCCTTGTCCTTCGGCAACGTGTTTCAATCTGCCGGTTAATTCTTTAATAATCGGGGCTTTATCAGTCAAAACTTCTTCCACGCTCATGGTGGCGATTTTGTCTTTAATGGCAGCTTCGGCTTGCTCGCGGAGTTGTGCGTTCACGATACCGAGCGGGTCTCGAAGTTCCGAAAAATCTAATTTTTTGTATGCAACCGCAAAATTATCTATCTGCCATTGCAAGTAGGCAAGAATATTGATACCCTGTTTTTCTTTTGTAATGCAATTAGCTACAACTCCTATAGTTTGCATTGCCGCAGGAACAACCATGTAGGCATCTTTGTTCGGATTGTATCGAAATGATACGCCCAAACCGATGGTTATCGGCTCTTTACGACCGATACGCGTATGCACGACATAAGCGTTGGGCGGCACAATCACTTTTTTTCGAAAACCAAAACCCGTGATGCGCACCTTGATAGCTTCTTTTTCGAGTTGTAATTCCTCCGATGACTTTATATTTACAAAGTTCAGATTTCGTGGTTTTGCTTTCAGTTTTGCTTGCGGCGGCATCCCGCTTCTGCCTTCCGACATGTTGTGCTCAAATGACTGTATCTGATTTTGAGCTACGATTGAATCTTCTTTTTCGGCAATCTCTTGCTGTTCCATAAAAATATTTGCGGCAGATTTTCTCTTTTCCATTTTTTTTTGCAATGTTCGATGTATAACAATTCGTGAATCAACTCGTTCTGTGTCGAGTCGTAAACTTTTCCAAAGGTACGGAATTTTTATACAATATCAAAACATAAGAATTGTTTTTTGTGAAACATTTTAACGCAGCAATTAATTTTAAAAACGAAAAAAAAATTGGCGACAGTGCGGGTTTCGGTTAAAAAATCTCAAAAATTTCAAAATAGACTTTTCACTTGCATATCAATTGAAATCCAATGCTTTGTGATAAAAAACACCTCACAAGTTTATGGGAGGTGTTACATTATTGATTAAATTTGTGTTTTAGTCAATATCGGGTAAAATGCCCGGAGTGAGCGGTGCTCCGGCTTTTTGCGCGCGCGATTCAAGTATATTTATCTCATTTTCAAGGGTTTTTATTTCTGAAATGAGCTTTTTGAGTTGCTCACGACCAAGTTTTAAATTATCTCGCATGGTTTGTGTTGGGGCGGAGGTGCTGTTCCACAATCCGTAAACAGACGAACTTAATCGGTCGGATATTGAGGGAGGCTGATTACCGTTGCGTTTTGCGATAGTTTCGTCTCCGTATAATTTTCTGCGCAATTGTTTTATGGTTTGTAAATACTTGTCGGCAAGTGCGATATCGGCAGAAGTATTTGTAGGTGCATTTAATAAAGCTGTACGGACAGCCCCTGTTTTAACTTCTAAGTTGTGCAAATAATTTCCGACCGCAGTGGAGGCGGCGTAAACTTTAGCGGCATCAGTTTGAAATTCAGCCAATGATTTTTTGTCCGAAGCGGGCAAGGTTGCCATATTGAGCGGAACAGTGTTAAAAGTTACAGCTTCTGATAAAGTTGTTTCTATTCCGGCAACAACTTTGGATAAAGTTACGGTGTATGTGCCCGGTAGAACGGGCATTCCGCTTTTTTGAGAATTGTGAGGTTCGGATAATTCAGCAGTTATCGGATTTTGATTAAAACTTCGTAAGCCCCAAGTTACTCGCTGAACTC
The DNA here is from genome assembly GCA_020720705.1 of Acetofilamentum sp. Taxonomy (GTDB): domain Bacteria; phylum Bacteroidota; class Bacteroidia; order Bacteroidales; family JAADGE01; genus DYOJ01. The sequence goes on along the minus strand of DYOJ01000114.1, from coordinate 4,225 downwards.
CTTTTGTTGCAGGTGCTTGTATTCTACGGATTATTTTTCCGGATTGTTCGGCTATCGTTAAAATTAAATACGGTGCGCGTTCGTCGTCTTCGGCACGTAATTCGTCTTCGGTCGGATAGGTAATGTCTTTTCCTTCTTTTTGTGCATTTTTTTCGGCATCTTTTCTGAGTTGTTTCTTGCTTTTTGATTCTTCATTCAAAAAAATAGTAAATACGGCCCCGTATTCCGGATTTTGTCCGGCAAAATAGGTCGCACCCTGTCCGTATAAGGCATCGGTTTGTATGAACATTAAGGCATCTTTAACGGTGAAAATGTGAGCGTTTCGTTCGGAGAATGAATCTGAAACTTCACGCAAGGGAGCATAATCATCCAAAATATACAGACCGCGACCGAATGTAGCAAGAATCAAATCGTCTTGTTTTTTGTGAATTTTAATATCCATAATTGCGATTGTCGGGAGTCCGTTTTTGAGCTGATGCCAAGATTTTCCGGCATCGTTGGTAACAAATACCCCAAACTCTGTTCCGACAAAAAGTATGTTTTTATTGATATGGTCTTCGGCTATCGAATAGACCGTTCCTCGTTTAGGAAGGTCGGAACTGATTGATGTCCAAGTCTTTCCTTTGTCAGTGCTTTTTAAAATGTATGGTTTTAAATCGTTATTTTTACGAGCATCAAAGGAGGCGAAGACCGTATTTTCGTCGTGTTGTGAGGCTACAATGCAACTCACATAAGTTGTTTCCGGAACGCTTGTGAATTTTTCAATTTTAGTCCAAGTTTTTCCGCCGTCATTCGTAATTTGAATCAATCCGTCGTCTGTTCCGACAATTAACAGGTTTTCATTTTTTGGTGATTCGGCAATTGAAACGATAGTTCCGAACAACGAAGTGGATGCGTTTTTGGCAACGGCTTCGGGTGATTGAAGTTTTCCCATCACTTTCAATTGGTTACGGTCAATTTGTCGGGTTAAATCCGGGCTGATAACTTCCCACGAATTTCCTCTGTTTTCGCTGCGGAACAGCTTATTTGCCGCAAAGTACAGCCGAGTTCCTTTGTGCGAGCTAACCATCATCGGAGCGTTCCAATTCCATCTGTAGGCTTCTCCTTCCGGAGCTTCGGGTATAATGTAGATATGTTCGCCCGAACGTTTGTCAAAGCGTGCCAAGCCTCCGTATTGATATTCGGTATAAATAATATTTGCATCATCGGGGTCGAAAGCCGAGAAGAAACCGTCTCCGCCTAAGGTTGTAGTCCATTCGTAGTTTGTAATACCGTAATCGCTGACGTTTTGAGAAGGTCCGGTCATGCTGTTATTGTCTTGTGTGCCGGCGCATAAATTATAGAACGGCTCTGTGTTATCAATTGAGACTCTGTAATATTGAGTAACCGGCAGGTTTGATGTGTGTCGCCATTTTGTTCCCATATCGAAGGATTCATACACCCCGCCGTCGCATCCGATAATCAGGTGATTGGTGTCGCTCGGGTCAATCCAAAGGGCGTGGTCGTCCACATGTTTGAGTTCCAAGGGTAACGTTTGCCAAGTTTTTCCGCCGTCTGTGCTGTATTTGGTGTATGTGTCCACCGCAAAAACTTTATTTTCGTCTGCCGGGTCGCAAAATATTCGATTGTAATATTGTGCACTTTCAGACGTGTAGTCGCTTTGTTTGGTCCAAGATTCGCCTCGGTCTGTGCTTCGATAAAAACCACCGTTTTTTTCACTTGCTTCAATCACGGCATAAACATAATCGGGATTCACGGGAGATATTGCTAAACCTATCCGACCAATGTCCCCCGAAGGCAAGCCGCTCGTAATTTTCTGCCAAGTTGCTCCGGCATCTTCCGATTTATAGATTGCTGATTCCGGTCCGCCGTTAATTAGTGTAAATACATGTCTTCTGCGTTGATAACTTGCACAATAGAGCACATCGGGGTTTCTCGGGTCTATCACAATATCGGTGATTCCGGTTTGTGCGCTGATGTCCAATATTTTTTTCCAAGTTGTGCCTTTGTCGGATGTTTTGTATAAGCCGCGTTCGCCTCCGTCTCCCCATAGCGGACCTTGTGCCGCAACATAAACATCGGAATTTCGCGGGTCAATCACAATGCGACCGATGTGTTCGGAATTTTGTAAGCCGACATTTTTAAAACTTTTTCCGCCGTCTTTCGACAGATACACACCATCTCCGTATCCGATAGCCCTTTGGCTGTTATACTCGCCTGTTCCCACCCATAGTTCGTTCGTATTACGCGGGTCAATAGCAACATCGGAAGTGGAATACGAGCCGTAAGTGTCAAAAATCGGCTCAAAAGTGATTCCGGAATTGGTTGTTTTCCAAACATTTCCCATTGCAACAGCAAGGTAATATTCGGAATGATTGTTCGGATTTACCTCAATATCTGCAATTCGTCCGGAGGCGTGTGCCGGACCGAGACTTCGGAATTTTAATGCAGATGCTACTTGAGTAAATGGTTTGTCAATCTTTTTATCTTCTTGACTGTAAATAGTTTGTGAAGATACGATACTGAAAAGCACAGCAATCGTGAGGTTGAATAATGTCTGCTTCATCTTGTCGGGATATTTTGTGTTTGTATGAAAACTCAATATTATTTACCCGTTTAGCAGTGATATACTGTTTACGGTTTAATGTGAGGGTTTATTGTGTTTCAAAAATTTGATTGTAAGGCACTTGATACGTTTATTCTGTTTATAGTTTAAAGTTGATAGTTTAAATAGTGGTTGTAAGAAAACGTGTAAATATTTGATATTATGTGTATTATAGTCATTTTTTCAATCGAATGTTTTGTCATTTAGTGGTCATTCAATGGTCAAAAAGTAGTCATTCATTGTTTTTATTTAGTTTCAATCGAATTTCCACTGTTTTTCAATCGAATTTCTTAAAACATTCAAATCGAAATATCTCTGTAAAATTAAGTTTTTCAATGTGTTATGAGTTTTCTTACAAACACTAAATACATACAAGTAGTAGATTATCAGTGAATTACTGTAATTCGAAATCTCAACCTATACCCGAAAATTGTATAGTAGTCATAACATATTTTTTGAGGAATGTATATGAAAAAGTTTATTTAGAACGAATTTATTTTTTTGATATTCTGTTGTAAGTCAATCAAATATATAAATCAAGATAAACTCGTAACCGTAAACCGTAAATCAGATTTTTTCTTTCAATTTCCAATTCATTGCAAGGTATGATTATTATTTAATTTTTGAAAATAAAACGTATCAAAAACACATAAATACGGATATTCGACAACATTCGACAGTTTGGTTAGTCGGTTTTGGTCCTGACTGCACGGAAACCGAGGTACATGTCTCGCTCGGTCGGGGCTTTGAATTGACGTCTTGTAACACCAATGTATTCCATTTTATTTCTTCTGCTACCGCCTCTGACTACTCGGGACGTTCCGCTTTTAGGTCCTTTGGGATTTATTTTTTCGCTTTTGGCATAATATTTTTCGTCGTAAATATCCCAACACCATTCTTCGATATTTCCGCTCATGTCGTAAATACCCACTTCGTTTGGTCGCATCTCGCCGGGTTTTTTGTCAATATTCGGAGAATTTTCAACGAACCAAGCTGAAAAATAGGGGCTGTTACTGCCGCTGAACTTTGAATTTTTTGAACGGTGTCCCCCTCGAGCTGCATATTCCCACTCCGCCTCGGTTGGCAGTCGGTAGCCGTTTTTGGTAAGATCGCAAGTTGCAGAGAAATACTTTTTTTTGTCATCCCTATCTATGGTGTAGGCGTGGTCAAAGCCGTCTCGTCCGCTGAGCCAATTGCAGAGCATTACGGCATGCTCCCATGAAATATTTGTAACAGGGTATCCGAATTTTCCCGAGGGTTCGGGATAGCCGGCAGCTTTGCAAAATGCCCAATAATCATCGTAAAGTATTTCATATTGAGACATATAAAATGCGTTTACCGTAATACTGTGTGCCGGATTTTCATCGGGGAATGTTTTATCGTTACTTCCCATGATAAACGAACCGCTTTCTACTACAACCGTTCTTATTGCTTTTTGAGCCGAACTGCACGATATTAAAATTTGTAATATTGCAACAATTAATACGACCTTTTTTTTCATTTTCAACTATCTATTTTCTTAACTATCTACAATTATTACACCATTTTCTTTTATGAGTCCGCTCCGAAAAGTTTTTTTATTAAAGAGTTCAGTATAAAAAGTCATAAAGTTGAAAGCTT
>DYOJ01000765.1 GCA_020720705.1 Acetofilamentum sp. | reverse complement strand
TAAATATTATCGGCAAATTTAATCATTTTTTTTTGCTTATAACAATCAACTATTAACCATAAACAGTATTTGAGCCAACAATTTCTGAACAGAGACAGAGTCAAGCAAATTTGTTAATAAAATATGCTCGAACAAGTAATAGCATTTTCCGTGTATTTGAAATGCGTATGCGCTTCATTTTCAATTGTTCCGGACTTACACTGCATATCTTGCGGAATAAGGCAAAATAATACCAATAGGCAGAAAGTACTCCGAGACGAGCGGATTTTACCAACTTCATAACGCCGGAATAGGCTTCCTTGAAATCCTGTTCTGTTTCAGCTTCAATTGAGGCTTTATCGGCGGCAGAAAATGTTGTGAGATTCAGACTTGGAAAATAAGTTCTGCCTTTGTCGTTATAATCATCGCTGATGTCGCGCAGGAAATTGATTTTTTGAAATGCTTCTCCCAATTTACGGGCAGCGGGTGTGAGTGATTGAAAATTTTGCTTATCGTTTTTGTAAAAAATTTGTAAACACATCAAGCCTACGACTTCTGCCGAGCCGTAAATGTAATCTTGATATTCGCCTCGAGAATACGTTTTTTTTTCTAAATCATATTTCATACTTTTCAGGAATGCTGTAATCAATTCTAAATCAATTTCATAATGATTTACCACATCTTGAAAAGCGTGCAAAATCGGATTGGTGCTCACACGACGTTTTATGGAAAGCCATGTTTGCGCTTCAAATTCATCAAACAATTCTTTGCGATATTCGGTTTGAAAACTGTCCACAATTTCGTCTGCAAAACGGACAAAGCCATAGATGGCATATACCGGAATCCGGTATTTTTTTGCAAACATCCTAATACCGAGTGAAAACGAAGTGCTGTAATTTTTTGTTGTCAGGATGCCGGTATCAATGGCATTTTTTAGATATAAATCCAATTTTATGGTTTTTTTATCATTTTTTTGAAAAATAGTCATCTACACGTTCGGTTCCTAATTTGGAACTGATAATTACCATAGGCAAACCAGTTCCGGGAGTGGTTGATGCGCCGACATAGAACAAATTTTGGTAGAATTCATCCTTATTCGCCGGACGAAATGCTCCGATTTGAGTCAAATTATGAGCAAGACCTAAACCACTGCCTTTGTGTAAGTTAAATGTATCTCCCCAATCAGCCGGTGTGAGCACGGTGCGCGAAACGATGCGTTGAGTAATATCGTTTCCGCTGCGTTCGGAAAAATCCTTGATGATACCGTCCACGATTTCATCTCTATCGCTCCAATCTGATTTGAATCTTAAATCCGGAACGGGCACCACAAAAAACAGAGCTTCATGGTCCGGCGGTGCACATTCGGGGTTTGAATGTGAAATTACATTAACATAATAGT
>DYOJ01000113.1:4354-7319 GCA_020720705.1 Acetofilamentum sp. | reverse complement strand
TCGGTGTGAATTTGGCTTTCAAATTTTCGTAGAAATTCTCAATCGAACACTTTAGAGACAGATTTTACGGATAATCACAAATAGAAACCGTGAAAATCTGTTGAATTTGTGTTATGTGTTTTCAATGAATTATTGAATGATGTTAGCACATAACACTCTAAACATCAAGCTATTACAATGAAGAATAGAACAACTAAAAGGAATGAAGATTGCATCAAAATCCAAAATTTTGTTAAAAACAAGGTTTTCATAAACGAATGTCGTATCTTTGTTTTTTGAGATATAACGGAATGACATTTAATATCGAACATACAGATACGAAATCGGGAGCAAGGGCAGGCGTATTACACACGGCACACGGCAACATTGAAACTCCGATTTTTATGCCTGTCGGAACCGGCGGAACCGTAAAAAGTGTACATCAGCACGAGTTGAGGGACGATATAAAGGCACAAATCATACTCGGAAACACCTATCATTTATTTTTGCGTCCGGGTTTAGAGGTGATCCAAAGTGCCGGCGGATTACACAAATTTATGAATTGGGAAAAACCGATACTGACAGACAGCGGAGGTTTTCAAGTATTTTCGCTCTCGGCTATACGCAAATTACGCGAAGACGGAGCACATTTTCAATCTCATATAGACGGGTCAAAACATATATTCACTCCCGAAAATGTAGTAGAGACACAGCGTATTTTCGGTTCGGATATAATGATGGCATTAGACGAATGTCCTCCGTATCCGTCTGACTACAACTATGCTAAAAACTCAATGGAACTTACACATCGATGGCTGAAACGCGGCATGAAACACTTTGCAGACACCGAACCGCTCTACGGACATGCACAAACCTATTTTCCGATAGTGCAAGGAAGCACTTTTCACGATTTGCGCCGACAATCAGCCGAATTTATAGCAGAACAAGGTGCCGAAGGAAACGCAATAGGCGGCTTGTCCGTCGGAGAGCCGACTGAAATGATGTACGAAATACTTGAAATCGTAAATAATATCTTGCCAAAAGCTAAACCTCGATACCTCATGGGTGTCGGAACTCCGATGAATATTTTGGAGGGCATCGCGCTCGGAACCGATATGTTTGACTGCGTGATGCCGACCCGCAACGGGCGTAACGGGATGTTGTTTACATGGAACGGAATTATTAATATTAAAAATAAAAAATGGGAAAAAGATTTTTCTCCCTTAGATGAAAACGGCACATCTTATGTTGATACTTATTATACAAAAGCCTATTTGCGACACCTGATGCATTCCGGAGAACGCCTTGCATCGCAAATTGCAAGCATTCACAATTTAGCTTTTTACTTAGATTTGGTACGGACGGCGCGAACTAAAATTATTGATGGAAACTTTGCTGAATGGAAATCAAAAATGGTGGTTCAGTTGGCTCAAAGATTGTAACACTTATGCGCAGAAAATCTATTTGGTTACTTGCCGGTATTATGGCGTTTACAATGATTTGGCTCATTGTTGTACAAGCACGTTGGATTGAAAACGCATTGATAGTCAAAGAACAAGCCTTCGCTCGAATCGTAAACAAGGCAATGTATGAAATTGTACAGGATATTGAAGAGCGCGAAACGATTATGCAAATAACCAATGAAACATTCTCATTTGGCTCGGACACCTCCGACATGCCCGGAATAGAAATGTTTATCACACAAAATTTATCTGACCCGGACCCGGCAGATTTTAACTATTTCGTCATCGGAAAAGACTCGGCTATTTACGAGGTTTCTGAAAATCCGGCAGAGCAAATTCGTGTAACGGGAAAATACAGTCCTGCCGAACTGCGCTTAGCCCTGACTCAAAAATTGAAAGCAAAAACCGTTTTCTTTGAAAATGTTATCAATCGGCTCATTCGCAAGGAAATAAATTTGGACGAGCGTATTGACTTAAACACCTTACATAAAATTATTGAAACGAATTTGAAATCTAATGAAATAAATTTGCCTTATGAATTTGCAGTTCGCACTCCGGAAAATATGTTTACGCTCAAATCGGAGGGATTTAATTTAGATTACATAAAAAAGACTTACGAAATATTGATGTATCCAAACGATATTCTTTCATCACAACATTACTTAGTCGTGTATTTTTCAAAAGATAAAAGTTTTGTAACAGAGGAAATGCCACAACCAATTTTAACCTCAATAATCCTCACAATAATCATCAGTTTAACATTCGGTTTCACTATGTATATAATTCTGAAACAAAGGAAGTTATCTGAACTCAAGAATGATTTTATCAGCAATATGACACACGAGTTAAAAACACCTGTTTCCACCATTTCACTCGCATCTCAAATGCTGAAAGACCCCGGCTTATCGCTCGACCGTACACGCATTGAGGGAATAACTCGTATTATAGACGATGAAAGTCGTCGCCTTGGTTTTCAGGTGGACAAAGTTTTGCAAACCTCTTTGTTTGAAAAAGGTCGAATACACCTCAAATTTAAAGAAACCGATGTGCACGCCCTCATAAAAAACGCCGTGGACAATACTCGATTAAGAGTAAGTAACAAAGGCGGCAAGATAACAACCGATTTACAAGCAGTATCGTTCTTAGTTCCGATTGACGATATGCACTTTACAAACGTGATATTCAATTTATTAGACAATGCCTTAAAATATTCTCGTGAAGATGTGCCGCCATTTATATCTGTTCATACTTCCGACAAACCTAAAGGAATTGCGATTACCGTAGCAGATAACGGAATAGGTATCCCGAGAGAGCATCAAAAAAAGATATTCAATAAATTTTACAGAGTTCAAAAAGGGAATGTTCACAATGTCAAAGGCTTCGGGTTGGGTTTGAATTACGTAAAACGCATTGTGGACGAACATAACGGCAGCATTAATGTCAAAAGTGAGTTCGGAAAAGGAACCGCTTTTGAGATTATCTTGCCAAAAAAACAAAAAAAATAATTATGGGAATTATGAATT
>DYOJ01000113.1:0-4254 GCA_020720705.1 Acetofilamentum sp. | reverse complement strand
GAATTGAGAATTAAGAATTGAGAATTGAGAATTGAGAATTGAGAATTGAGAATTAAGAATTGAGAATTAAGAATTGAGAATTGAGAATAATTGAAAGTCAAAGGCATAAGCATAATACATTAGATTTTTGACAATAGATAAAAATATTCAGACTAAGCAGCACTCCTAAATTATGTTATATTTTTGAATATTTGTATTTTCCTGAATATCTATATTTTACTGCTAAATACAAAATACTTACAGTTTTTATAGAGAATCATTACAAGTAACCTATTGATTAAAAATACTTTACATTCAGATATTTTATACAATACAGACATACGACAATAAACCTTACTTGATAAAAATTTAGACAGTGTTCTCACTAAATTAGATTTAAAGAAAAATATAATAATGGATAAAATAATTTCCGAAATACCGAAAATATGAGTAAAATAAAAGTACTGCTTGCCGAAGATGATGTCAATCTCGGCTCGCTTTTGGAACAATATCTGAACGCAAAAAACTATGCGACAGATTTATACACAGACGGCGATAAAGCATACAACGGCTTTATTTCAAAGGATTACGATTTGTGTATCTTAGATGTCATGATGCCCAAAAAGGACGGTTTTGAATTGGCACAAGACATCAAGAGTGTGAAATCTCAAATCCCGATTATTTTTCTTACCGCAAAAGCCTTGAAAGAGGATGTTTTGGAGGGATTAAAAATCGGAGCCGATGATTACATCACAAAACCGTTCAATATGGAAGAACTTTTGTTGCGAATTGAAGCTATTTTGAGACGAAGCGGCAACAAAACCCACGATAAAACTGAATTTGAAGTGGGAAAATTTGTTTTTGACACCAACAAACAAACCTTAAGTATGGGAGACACAGCAACCAAATTAACGACCAAAGAATCTGAATTGTTGAAATTGTTGTGTGAAAATATGAACTCAGTTTTAGACAGAAATTTCGCGCTGAAAAAAATCTGGAAAGACGATAATTATTTTAATGCCAGAAGCATGGATGTTTACATTACCAAATTGCGAAAACATTTGAGCAGCGATGCACGATTGCAAATCATCAATTCACACGGGAAAGGTTATAAACTCATTCTGGACGAAGAATAAACAGTGTTCGTAAGAAAACGTATAAGTTATTGATTCACTTCGCAATAGAATAAAATATTTTGCTCAGGATTAACCGAAAATCAAAACATTATACGTTTTCCTTAAAGCCTGTTTCACCATAACATAGTTCAAACCGGACAAATTCAAGAAAGTTAAAATTCACCTATTTTTCTTCCGAAGTAAACAATTGAGTAATATCTGTTTCGGAAATTTTTTGTCCGTTATTGAGACGTTTTGAAATTAAGCTGTAAGGAGCAATAATCACCCTTTCAGTCCCGTCTAAACCTTCTATAATACGGATATATTCGTTATCCTGAATACCGGTTTTTACGGGTTTTACTTTTGCAATTCCGTTTTCAAGCACAAATACGAGTTCAATCGGCTCCTTGTCTTGTATCAATTCATTATTTATCAAGCTGTCTTGTTCGTTTTTAATTTTGTTGCGTATATCGCCGGTATCCACACGAGTTGTTACAGCTTGTATAGGTACGGTTAGGATATTCTTTTCGGTTTTTGTGCGGATATCAACCGTTGCCGACATACCCGGTCTGAACGGAATAAATTTTGGATTTTCACTCGGAATTAAAGAGGTATAAGAATCTTTCAAAATCAAAATCCGAACTTCAAAATCAGTAACCGTTTCGGCTGACATGATTTGAGTTCCGGTATTGTTGGACGAGTTTGCAATTTCACTTACAACGCCACGAAATTCTTTATCAAAATACGCATCTATTTCAATCAGGGCAGTATCTCCGCGTTTAACTTTCACGATGTCATTTTCGTTCACATCCACAATCACTTCCATGACGCTGAGGTCGGCAATGCGCAGTAATTCCGTTCCGCTCATTTGTATTGTTCCGACAACCCGTTCGCCTTTCTCTACATTAAGTTTCGAAACTGTTCCCGACATCGGAGCATAAATACTTGTTTTATTGAGATTTTCACGTGCTTCTTTTAATGATGCCTCCGCACTTAAGACAGAAAATCCGGATGCGGCAACGGTTTGCTCGGTAGCCGTAACTTCGGCTTCGGCACCGAGAAAAGCAGTTTGCACTTGTTCAAAATCGGCTTTACTTATCGCTTTTTGGTCAAATAAATCTTTGCTTCGGTTAAAATTTAATTTTGCTTGTTCAAAGTTTGCTTTTACTTGTGCCAAGCGTGCTTTGGCGTTCGCTAAATTTGCTTTCGCTGAATTTACGCCCGCCTCCACACGGTCGGAGTTTGATAAATAGATATCCGGTTTTATCTTCAACAACAGTTGTCCTTGTTGAACTTCATCGCCTTCTTTAACAAACAATTCAACGATTTCGCCCGATACATCCGAACTGATTTTAACCTCTGTTTGCGGTTGTATCTTTCCGTTTGCGGTTATCAATTCCGTTATCGTTCTGCGAGTAACGATTTCAGCGGCAACTTTTAGCCCCTCTTCTTTGCCCAATGCTCCTGTGGCTTTGAGGAGAAACATAAATACAATAAGCCCGGCAACGGAAAACAATATTATTTTAAATGATTTTTTCATTTGTTTTATAAATTACATTAATCTGATAAATAAGCGTTTAGCACAAACAGTAAACAAAATAAATACACTCTGAATAACACAAAGAATCCACAGTTAGAATGGCGATAATCAATCCCTCGTGAGGTAATTTTTTTAAATGGGTGTTTTATTTTTTAATATACAATCATCGGGAATAAATTGTGATTACAAATTAACGTAATTAAATTATTATCTGATACTTATAAAAATATAAACCCTCAACTATAAACCGAAAACAGTATTGCACCGCTTGTTTGCGCAAAATTACATAACATCTTTGACAATTTCAGATAGTTTTGACATGAATCTTTGAATTTCGTGTGAAGCAGATATTTTTGTCAAACAAAAATGTAAAAAAATCAAAATATTCCGAATATTCATATTTTTATTGCGCATATTTGCATTGATAATTATTTTCATCAACTTGTGATACAAAATATTATGATAACCGATTACAAAAAAGCAGTTGAAAACATCCGGCATCAGCTTGAAAACTATTTGAAAACAAGCGGATTAAAGTCGCTGGTATTGGGTGTCTCCGGCGGAATTGACAGCGCACTTTGTGCTGCACTTGCTCGTCCGGTATGCGACAAACTTGACGTAACACTCTATGGCAGAAGCATTACCATTGAAACCAATAAAGCAGACGAGATTGCACGAGCAAAAGCAGTTGGCGAAGCGTTTTTCCACGATTTTCGCGAAGTTGATTTGAGCGAAGCCTACCGCCAACTAACTCCGCAAATCATTGAGGACTATCACACTACCCCACATACGGAGTTTCAATACAAAATCCGAATGGGTAATGTGAAAGCACGTATGCGCATGCAATATTTGTATGATATTGCTTCGGCAAAGCGAGGAATGGTCATTTCTACAGATAATTATACCGAACTTTTACTTGGATTTTGGACATTGCACGGAGACGTGGGAGATTACGGACCGATTCAAAGCCTCTGGAAAACAGAAGTTTATGAAATGTCAAACTATTTGGCAAACTCATTTTCCGATAAAACTCAGGCAGATGCTCTAAAGGCTTGCGTAAATGCTGTGCCTACCGACGGGCTTGGTATTACAAACAGCGACCTCGACCAACTTGGTGTGGCAACTTATGCAGAAGCAGATACAATTTTGATACGAATGCTTGCTAACCCGAACGCCCCTGAAATACAGGACAATCCGATTGTGAAACGCAATCGTGCATCGGAATTTAAGCGAAACAATCCGTATAACATTCCTCGAGAATTGATTCAACCATAATTGAAACTGATGAAATTATTTTTGACAATATTTTTGACAATATTTTTGACATCTGCACTTTCAGGCTTCATAAATCTGAGCGGTGGGGACGATTACGCCTTGTTTGATACGTATTTTGACAGAGTTAAAAATTTATTTTACGCACCTGTTCAAGGCTCTTGTAGTATTGCAACCTCAAAAGGTAAAAAAAAAGGATTATCCGGCAACTGTAAATCTGACTATTTACGATTTCAAAACGAAATCGCAAAACACAGTTTTTCAGAACTCATTTAACAACAGTATTATTTCCCTCTATTTTGAGCAAACATATAATCAAACAAAAAGAAGCATTATTTTTAATACAAA
>DYOJ01000764.1 GCA_020720705.1 Acetofilamentum sp. | reverse complement strand
CTCACATCTCACATCTCATATCTCATATCTCACTACTCATCAGCAACAAATAAGAAAAAAATTACAGTTTGATTACAGTATGAAGCTCAAACAGAATTTCGGATTACAAGAGATTTTCTTTTTTTTGATATTGATAGGTTTAACGGTAGCCTTTTTCAATATTGTTAAGCCTTTTCTTACCGATATTTTTCTAACCTTGATACTTGTTATTTTGTTTCAAAGACCATTTCGGTTTTTTGTGCGCAAATTTCGAGGCAGAGAAAAACTCGCGGCGGGAGCAACTTTAGCTTTGGTTTCGGTTTCTATCGTGATACCTCTTTTTTTTGTAGGATATATGGTAACAAAAGAAGCCACAGGAACTTATCATCTGGTTGCTGAAAAGTGGCCTCAAATTCAGCAGGAAATTACCCAAGAAAAAATCAATGCCTATCTCAATGATTTGCCGTTTATGGAAAATTTCACAGATGAAATAGACGTTGAAGACTACAAAAAACGAGCTGATGAACTAATTTCTAACGTTTCGCGCTATATGCTCGAACTTGTTCAAAATACATTTACCGGCTTGGCATTCATGTTGTTTCATGCGTTTATTATCCTGTTTTTAATGTTTTATATGTTGTTGGACGGAAAAATTTTGCTAAACAAATTGCAATATTTAATTCCGATGAACGATAATGACGAAGTCGAATTATTTACGAACATAAAAAAAGTAACAGACGGTATTGTCATAAACTCCTTTATGCTCGGTGTTATTGAAGGAGTTTGGGGTACATTGTTGTTGCTGATATTTGAGGTACCTTCACCCGTTTTCTGGGGGTTTATTATGGCTTTATTTTCAATAATTCCGTTGCTCGGAGCTAATACGGTTATGTTTCCGATAGCTGTAATCCATTTAATATTAGGCGATTATGTTACAGGTATCGGTCTGATAATTCTTGGAAACGGCGCATTTTTGATTAACCAAAATATTATTCGTCCAAAATTGGATTCCAACAAAAGCGGCATGCACACCGCATTTGTATTTCTGGCGAGCATTGGCGGTTTATTTTGGCTCGGTATAGTCGGTTTTTTAGCCGGACCCTTGCTGACTGCTTTGTTTATATCCGTTTGGAACCAATACGGGCAACGATACAGAACGAAGCTTGAACACTATAACAGCGGAACAGAAGTTCCCGAAAATATAAACACAAGCACCGATTTTTTATTGAATGATGACAAGTAATTTGACTTTTTAATATCACTCTTAATTTATTGATTTTCATAATTATACATCAAAATTTGTGCTTACTTTTTTTAATCATCAACAATTCATATTAAATTCTGTCGAATGATATTGTCTTGAACAGAATGAATTACTGTCAGGCAAAAACATTTAATTA
>DYOJ01000003.1 GCA_020720705.1 Acetofilamentum sp. | reverse complement strand
AATAAAAACTCCTGTCAAAAATAACTTGTTCGACAGGAGTTTTTATTTTTTGGAGGATACTTTCTTGAAAACTTAAGTTCTGCTACATTGCCTCAATAAGTATAGCTGAAGCTCCGCCTCCGCCGTTGCATAACCCGGCAATACCGAATTTAGCATTATTTTGATGTAAAATATGAATAAGTGTTACCAAAATTCTGGCACCCGAAGCACCAAGAGGGTGTCCGAGTGAAACTCCGCCGCCGTTAATATTTACACGAGCTTCGTTGAGTTCGAGTTCTTTTACGGCTGCGAGTGCTACTGCCGAAAAGGCTTCATTTATTTCAAAAAAATCAACATCATTGATGCTTAGTGAAACTTTGTCGAGGGCTTTTCGAATAGCTTTTGCGGGGGCAGTTGTGAACCATTCCGGAGCGTGGGCAGCATCAGCAAAAGATACAATTTTTGCCAAAGGTTTAAGCCCGAGTTCGTCAGCTTTTTCTTTGCTCATAAGTATCAGTGCGGCAGCTCCATCGTTTATTGTAGAAGCGTTTGCAGCGGTAACTGTGCCGTCTTTTTGAAAAACAGGGCGTAATGTCGGTATTTTATCGAACATTACATTTTTAAATTCTTCATCTGTATCAAACAGTATTGTGCCTTTCTTTGACGGAATTTCAACAGGAATAATTTCTTCAATAAATTTTCCGTGTTCCCATGCCTCGGCAGAACGTTTGTATGATTGAACGGCATATCTGTCTTGTTCTTCTCTTGTGAAATTCATCTCGCGGGCACAAAGTTCAGCTGCATTTCCCATGTGATAATTGTTGTAAACATCCCAAAGTCCGTCTTTTATAAGTCCGTCAGTAATCGTGCTGTGTCCGAGTTTTGTGCCGGAGCGCATTGCATCAACATAGTGCGGAATTTGAGACATGTTTTCCATACCGCCGGCAACTACGACATCATTATCGCCGAGCATAATTGTTTGAGCAGCAAGCATAACTGCTTTTAAGCCTGATGAGCATACCTTATTTATGGTAGTACAAGGAACTGTGTTGGGTAAACCTGCAAACAAAGCGGCTTGTCGAGCGGGAGCCTGTCCCAGATTTGCCGAAATCACATTACCCATAAACACTTCGTCCACAATTTTGGCGTCAATATTTATTTTTTCCAATGCACCTTTGATAGCTGTTGCGCCGAGTTTGGTGGCAGAAACTCCTGATAAAGAACCGCCGAAACTTCCGATAGGGGTGCGAACGGCTGAAACGATGACAACTTCTCTCATAACTGATTATTTTTTATAATTTCTACAAAGATATTCGTTTCGTGATAATAAAAAATATGCTTTACAACCGATTTGTATTGTTGCTGAATATTTACAGTATTGATTTTATGATTTTAGAAATGGATTTGTAATTCCAAAAAAATAACTACTTTTGCAACTTCAAAATACAATACATGCAAGAAAATATCCGTAACATTGCTATAATAGCACACGTTGACCACGGCAAAACAACACTCGTGGACAGAATTATTCACCAAGTGAAACTTTTTCGCGAAAATCAGGAAATGGGGGATTTGATTCTCGATTCCAATGACTTAGAGCGCGAAAGAGGCATTACAATTTTGTCAAAAAATATCTCTGTCAGATATAAAGATGTAAAAATTAACATTATTGACACACCCGGTCACTCGGATTTTGGAGGTGAAGTTGAGCGTGTTCTTAATATGGCAGACGGCGTGTTGCTGCTTGTGGATGCTTTTGAAGGTCCGATGCCGCAAACACGATTTGTTCTTCAAAAAGCTTTGGAGTTAAAACTTAAGCCGATAGTTGTCATAAATAAAGTTGATAAACCGAACTGTACACCCGAAGAGGTGCATGAAGACGTTTTCGACCTTATGTTCAGTCTTGATGCAACAGAAGACCAGCTTAATTTTCCGACAGTTTACGGTTCGGCTAAAAACGGTTGGATGTCAGAACATTGGAACAACCAAACGACAGATGTCAGCTATCTGCTTGACCAAATTCTGGAACACATACCGGCACCAAAAGTTGCCGAAGGTCCGTTACAACTTCAGATAAGCTCCTTAGATTATTCAACGTATCTTGGTCGGATTGCCGTTGGGCGAATATCACGAGGCAGTATAAAACCCGGACAGCAGGTTGCTTTATTGAAATCGGATAGTGTTGTAAAAAAATCTGTCGTAAAAGAGCTTTACCGTTTTGAAGGACTTGGTAAAGAAAAAGTTAAAGACCCGTTGCTCGCCGGCGAAATTTGTGCGGTGCTTGGCATTGAAGACTTTGAAATCGGGGATACTATTTCAGACGTTGATAATCCGGAACCGTTAAAACGGTTGAAAATTGACGAACCAACGGTAAGTATGTTATTCACAATCAACGATTCTCCGTTTTTTGGACGTGAAGGAAAATTTGTAACATCTCGGCACTTACGAGACCGATTGTTTGCGGAAATTGAAAAAAATCTCGCTTTACGTATTGAAGAAACAGACTCCCCGGATAGGTTGTTGGTGTACGGACGCGGTATTCTTCATTTATCAATCTTGGTTGAAACCATGCGGCGCGAGGGATATGAATTTCAGCTTGGACAGCCTCAAGTGATTATTAAGGAAATTGACGGAACAAAGCACGAACCATTTGAGTTGCTGACAGTTTTGGTGCCCGAAGATTTTTCAGGTAAAGTAATTGATATAGTTACACGCCGTAAGGGAGACTTGCTTAAAGTGGGACAAAAAACAGACCGAACAGTATTAGAATTTTCGATACCGGCACGTGGTTTAATCGGAATCCGAAATCAAATGCTGACGGCAACGGAAGGAGAGGCAATCATAGCCCATAGGTTTGATGCCTTTAAGCCGTGGAAAGGCGATATGGACACTACCAAAGCCGGAGCGCTGATTGCCATAGAAACCGGAACTTCCATTGCATATTCCATAGATAAATTACAAGACAGAGGACGATTCTTCATAGACCCGGGCGAAGAGGTGTACGAAGGGCAAGTATTAGGTATTCATATCCGCCAAGATGATTTGGGAATAAATGTTATTAAGACAAAAAAACTGACCAATATTCGAGCATCAGGTTCTGATGATAAAGCCATGATTATTCCGGCAATAAAATATTCGCTTGAAGAGTTTATGGAAAATATCAAGTGGGATGAGTATCTTGAAGTAACCCCAAAATCACTCAGACTACGTAAAATATATTTGAAGGAGCACGAGCGCAAACGCTATACAAAGTCTTAATAATTATGTCGTTAGTCCTTTGTATTGAAACATCAACACAAGTTTGTTCTGTAGCTCTTGTTGCAGACGGGCTTGTGTTGGCGTGTCAAGAAACCACCGAGCCGAACGCCCATTCGAGTAAACTCACTTTGTTTATACAGGATTTGTTTACGCAAACCAAGCATACGATATCAAGCATAGACGCTTTTGCCGTCAGTTCAGGTCCCGGATCATACACGGGCTTACGAATAGGAGTATCAACGGCAAAAGGGCTGGCTTATGCAGGCGATAAACCAATTATTTCCATACCAACTTTGTTTGGGATGACAGGCGGAGTGGTTAATGAAAAACAATATGAGGAGTATGATTTTTTTATCCCGATGATTGATGCCCGCAGAATGGAGGTTTATTCCCAAGTTTACAACGCGCAAGGAACGCATGTAAGAGGAATTCAAGCTGATATACTTACAGACGACTGTTATTTAGAGTATTTGAACACAGGAAAAGTTTTGTTTTTTGGAGACGGAGCTTTAAAAGCAAAAACTGTTATACGACATCCGAACGCATACTTTGATACAAAATTATTACCTTCGGCACGCTATATGGCACAAATTGCACACGATAAATTTTTATTGAAAGAATTTGAGAATTTAGCGTACTTTGAACCATTTTATTTAAAAGATTTTATAGCTTTGATGCCCACAAAACACATCTACGGATAAACGAAAGTTCTGTTTTTAATCAACGAACAGAACTTTGGTTCTGTTTTTTTTATGTTAGAATTTCAAGACATTAAATATGAATAGAATAGGCGATTCTGAATTGATACTCAACCCTGACGGCAGTATCTTTCATTTACATTTACACCCTGAAGAAATTGCGGATACCGTAATACTTGTAGGAGATCAAGGGCGTGTCGAAATGGTCTCGGACTTTTTTGACACCATCGAAGTAAGAAAGCAAAATCGAGAATTTCTGACACACACAGGTATTCTCGGCGGAAAACGAATAACGGTGCTTTCTACCGGTATCGGCACCGATAATATTGATATTGTTGTCAATGAATTAGATGCACTTGTCAATATTGATTTGAAGGAGCGTATCGTAAAAAATACACATAAAACATTGAACCTTATTCGTATCGGAACATCAGGCGCATTACAACAGGATATTCCCGTTGATACACCGGTTGCGACAGAAACGTCTATCGGATTCGACGGCTTGCTCAATTTTTATGCAGGCAGAACAGAACTCGGCAATGCCGATATCGAAGCACATTTTAAACAACACACAAATTGGAGCAACTTATTGCCGAGTCCGTATTTTGCAGATGCTTCAAAGTTGTTGCTCGAAAAAATTGCGTTTGATATGCGAAAAGGCATCACCATATCAGCCCCCGGATTTTACGGACCGCAAGGACGAATCTTGCGTCTGCAAACAATTGACAAACAATTGAACGAAAAAATATCGGCATTTGAATATCAAGGCAGAAAAATCACAAATTTTGAGATGGAAAGCTCCGCAATATCCGGACTCTCTGCACTTTTGGGGCATAATGCTCTGACTATTTGTAACATAATTGCTAATAGAATGCGCAAAGAATATAGCTCGAATTATAAAATCGGCGTAAAAAAACTCGTTGAAACTGTTTTATCACGAATTGTCTAAATATATGGATGACAAGAAATTGACATCAATGGTGCGCTTACTCGACGACCCAGACGAAGTCATTTACCGAAATGTTTTGTCCGGGATACTTGCATACGGCGAAGATGCGATACCTATTTTGGAGCAATATCAACATGCTGATATTGAGACTTTTCATCGTGAACGTATCGAAAAGACAATCGAAGAAATTTATACCCGAAGCATTCGCTCGGATTTGAAAACATGGTTAGCTTCCAAAGACAAAGATATTATTTATGGCGCGTGGTTGGTCAACAGGTTACAATTTCCGAAAATCAGCCTGCAAACAATTGACAATGAAATCTCCGCAATTGCCAACCGAATCAGAAATCGGTTGAATGTCTATTTGAGCGGGCTGCAACAAATCCGAATTTTTAACGATTTACTCTATCGAACAGAAATGTATCGCGGCGACGTACGCGACATAACCGGACCACACCACGCTTTTTTATTAAATGTCTTTACCGATAAAAAAGGAAACGATATTTCCATGGCTGTTTTATACGCCGCTATTGCACAAAAATTAAATTTACCCGTAAAATTTGTAGATTTCCCGCGAAATTTACTTTTAGCATTTGTAGATTCTCGAGGCTCAACTAAAGAATATACAGAGAAGGATGTTGTTTTTTATATCAACCCGTTTAATCGCGGTGCAATTGTAACCATTGCAGATATTAATTCATTCTTAAAACTTCACAAACTCAAACCTCAACAATCGCATTATTCGCCATGTGATAATCGTTTAATTATCAGACGTTTATTAAATAGATTAGTTGAGTCTTACGAAAAACTCGGTAACACGGATAAAATTCTCAGAATAAAACGACTACTGAAAATTTTGAACTAATACGGAAGGAAATGAAAGAACTTTTTTTATTGGAACCCGATGTCGTGTTCCTGAATCATGGCTCATTTGGTGCCACACCGAAACAAGTTTTTGAAGCCTATCAACAATATCAATTACAACTTGAGAGGCAACCTGTCCGATTCTTTGTCAATGAAGCTTCTGGCTTAATGGACATTTCAAGAAGAAAATTAGCCGATTTTCTGGGAACAAATCACACAAACCTTGCATTGATAAGTAATGCAACAACTGCTGTAAACACAATTGCAAGATCATTGCATTTGACCAATAATGATGAAGTCTTATCCTGCTCTCACGAATACGGCGCACTTACACGCATGTGGAATATTTTGTCGGAAAAACAAGGATTTACTTATCGCGAACATTTAATTGATTATTATTTAGAATCTGAAAATCAATTTATTGAACGTTTTTGGGCTGATGTGCGAAAAGAGACCAAGGTGATTTTTCTCAGTCATATCACCTCTCCTTCGGCAATCGTTTTACCTATTGCTGAAATTTGCAAGCGAGCACGTGCAGCCGGAATCCTCACAATTATTGACGGAGCACATGCTCCGGGACAAATTCCGCTCAATTTGGACGATTTAAATTGCGACTACTACACCGGAAATTGCCACAAATGGTTACTTTCTGCAAAAGGCTCTGCATTTATGTATGTATCAGATGATCGTATTCAGGCAACGGAACCGCTTGTAATCAGTTGGGGCAAAACCCAAAACATGACAGGAACAACTTTGCTGTCGTCTGAAATTGAATATCAAGGCACCAGAGATATAGCCGCGTTATTATCAATAGGAGATGCCGTAGATTTTTATCGAACAAACAATTGGTCTCAGAAACTAAATGCGAACAGACACCTTTTATATAAGGTTCGCACACTTTTTGGCAATCTATTTAATACACCGCCTATTGCAGACCAACTATTTATGCCGATGATGTACGCACAATATCTTCCCGAATCGGTAAATCCTCAAATGCTCAAGCAAACTCTTTTGGAAAAATATAATATTGAGATACCCGTAACAACAATCGGATATCGCAACTTGATACGAGTTTCTGTTCAGGCATATACAAATGAAACTGATATTCATACATTTGAAACAGCATTAAATAATATCTTTCACAGAATCGTAAAAAAATGAAATATTCCATATTTAGCATGATAGCCGGAATAATAATGATAATAGTTTCTATCATCAATTATTCGTTAAATGACGATTACATAAGTTTAGGGATATTCGGATTGTCCGGACTTGCATTTATAGCCATAAGCGCCGCCGAATATACAGACAGTCAGACAAGAAAACAAAGGCTTCGCCACGGAGCAGGTTTATTTTTCGCATTAGCCTTCCTGGTGTTCATATATTGGATAGCCGAAGGGAAATTGCATTTATTTTAATCGTTTATTGCTGTGGTTTTTGAGGCGTAATTACAATAAATATTGTTAATAACTTAATGATTATCAGGAAATACAATAAAAATTGAAATCGTAAGATGTTATGATTAAGGATTTTGTAATATTTTTAGAAAATATTTTGCTTTTTTTTACAAAAGTGTTGCTGTTAAAAAAATATATAATACCTTTGCAGTCCATTTTAACAAAGTATATACTCGACTGATATGCCTACAATTCAGCAATTAGTAAGAAAAGGTAGAAAAACCTTAACCACAAAAAGTAAATCGCCGGCGTTAAACTCATCGCCGCAACGCCGTGGCGTGTGCGTGAGAGTTTATACCACCACACCCAAAAAACCAAACTCGGCTATGCGAAAAGTAGCCCGTGTGCGATTAACAAACCAAAAAGAGGTGAACGCCTACATACCCGGAGAGGGACACAATTTACAAGAACACTCCATCGTACTTGTACGCGGAGGAAGAGTAAAAGACCTTCCCGGTGTCAGATACCACATCGTCAGAGGAACATTGGATACACAAGGTGTTTCCGACCGTCGTCAAAGACGCTCCAAATATGGCGCAAAACGTCCGAAAGTAAAAGCAGGAGCCGCAGCTGCTGCAACCAATACAGCAAAGAAAAAAAAGTAAAATAACATGAGAAAGGCTAAATCAAGAAAACGCGAAATTTTGCCCGATCCGCGATTCAGCGACAAGTTGGTAACACAGTTTGTTAACAACATGATGTACAACGGCAAAAAAAGCGTAAGCTACAAAATTTTTTATGATGCACTTGATGTCGTTACCAAACGAATGAAAGATGCAGAAGAACCGGCATTAGAAGTTTGGAAAAAAGGACTCGAAAATGTTACGCCGGAAGTCGAAGTAAAAAGCCGCAGGGTAGGAGGAGCTACATTTCAAGTTCCAATGGAAATCCGACCGGACAGAAAGATTTCTATCAGTATGAAACACATGATTTCTTACGCACGCACTCGTAAAGGAAAATCTATGAGTGAAAAACTTGCGTCGGAAATTATGGATGCCTACAACAGAGAAGGCGGAGCTTTTAAACGTAAAGAAGAAATTCACAGAATGGCTGATGCAAATAAAGCATTTGCACATTTCAGATTTTAACATAACTTTTTTTAGAAGGATAAGAACACATACAAGTAAAATACAATGGCTACAGATTTAAAACATACGCGGAATATTGGTATTATGGCTCATATAGATGCCGGAAAAACCACGACTACAGAGCGTATCTTGTTTTACACGGGCGTAACATACAAAATTGGAGAAGTTCATGAAGGTGCAGCTACGATGGACTGGATGGAACAAGAGCAAGAGCGAGGTATCACAATAACTTCTGCTGCGACTACTACATATTGGAAGTTTCAAAACGAACAATACAAAATCAATATCATTGACACACCCGGTCACGTTGATTTTACGGTTGAAGTAGAACGATCATTAAGAGTACTCGACGGTGCAGTAGCTTTGTTTTGTGCAGTCGGTGGTGTTGAACCCCAATCTGAAACCGTTTGGCGTCAAGCTGAAAAATATGGTGTTCCAAAATTGGCTTTCGTAAATAAAATGGATAGAGCTGGGGCTGATTTTTTTAAAGTTGTTGATGAAATACGAGACAGGTTCGGCTCAAATGCTGTACCCGTACAAATTCCGATAGGACAAGAAGAGGATTTTAACGGAGTTATTGATTTAGTTGAACGCAGAGCCATAACATGGCACGATGACGATAAACTTGGCGTTACTTATAGTTATATCCCAATCCCGGAAGAGTACGAAGAGCAAGTTGAAGAATGGCGCGAAAAGTTAATTGAGGCCGTTGTTGAACAAGATGAAAACATGCTTGAACGATTTTTTGAAGACCGAAACTCTATTACAGTTGAAGAGTTTATGGCTGTTATACGAAAAGCAGTTTTAGAACACCGAATCGTTCCTGTGATGTGTGGGTCTGCATTCAAAAACAAAGGTGTTCAACGTCTTTTGGACGGAATCGTGGAATACTTGCCGTCACCTTTGGATATTCCTCCCGTAAAAGGTTTGAACCCAAAAACAGATGCAGAGGTTGAACGTAAAGCCGACAAAAACGAACCACTTTCTGCTTTAGTCTTTAAATTAGTTACAGATAGATTTGTCGGGAGATTGGCTTATGCTCGTGTCTATTCAGGAACGCTAAAGTCAGGCTCATATATTTTAAACCCCAGAACCGGAAAAAAGGAACGAGTTTCTCACATCTACCAAATGCATGCGAATAAACAAAATCCGAAAGATGAAGTCTATGCAGGTGATATTTGCGGAATTGTCGGGTTTAAAGATATTCGAACAGGAGATACACTTTCAGACGAGGATAAACAAATACAATTGGAAAGTATCACTTTCCCGGAACCTGTTATCGGACTGGCAATCGAACCAAAGTCGAAAGCTGATGTAGATAAATTAGGCATAGCACTAAACAAACTTGCAGAAGAAGATCCAACATTTATTGTCAGAACAGACCCCAATTCCGGGCAAACTATCATATCGGGAATGGGAGAATTACACTTGGAAATTCTGGTTGACAGACTTTACCGTGAATTTAAAGTTGAAGTGAATCAAGGACGACCGCAAGTTGCCTACAAGGAAGCCCTTACTCAGGCTGTTGTTCATCGAGAAGTTTTCAAAAAACAAACGGGCGGACGCGGAAAGTTCGCAGATATATCTGTTCGTATTGAACCTGCCGATGAAGAAACAGTCGGATTGCAATTTGTAGATGAAATAAAAGGAGGCGTAATTCCAAAAGAATACATTCCGGCAGTAAAGAAGGGATTCACAGAGGCGCTAAACAACGGACCCTTAGCCGGTTTCCCCTTAGACAGCCTTAAAGTTACCTTGTTCGACGGCTCATACCACGACGTGGATTCAGACCAACTCTCTTTTGAATTAGCTGCAAAGATAGCATTTAGAGAAGCCGGCAAAAAAGCAAAACCGGTCATTTTGGAACCCATCATGAAATTAGAAGTATTAACACCCGAAGATAATATTGGTGATGTTATTTCCGACTTAAACAGAAGGCGTGCTAAAATTAGAGGCTCTGTAGATAAACCCGGTGCTGCGAAAGCTGTTCAGGCAACAGTACCGTTATCTGAAATGTTTGGATATGTAACAGCACTCAGAACTGTAACTTCCGGTCGAGCATCTTCAACAATGGAGTTCTCTCATTATGAGGAAGTCCCAACCAATAAATCAGTGGAAATACTCAAAGAATACACAGGAAACTCAAATATTTAATATAGAAATTCAATCAAAATGGCTCAAAAAATCAGGATAAAATTGAAATCCTATGACCATAACCTGGTCGATAGCTCAGCCGATAAAATCGTTAAAACTGTCAAAGCAACAGGTGCTGTAGTAAGCGGTCCGATACCTTTGCCGACAAGAAAACGAATTTTTACGGTAAATCGTTCAACTTTCGTGAATAAAAAATCACGTGAACAGTTTGAGTTATCTTCATACAAAAGACTAATAGATATCTACAGTTCAGCTCCGATGACCGTAGAAGCACTTATGAAATTAGAATTACCGAGCGGAGTCGAAGTAGAAATCAAAGTTTGATATAACATAATACACAATGGCTGGATTAATTGGAAAAAAAATCGGAATGACATCCGTTTTCAGTGCCGAGGGGAAAAATATTCCATGCACTGTTTTAGAAGCCGGACCCTGTGTCGTAACACAAGTCAAAACCATCGAATCTGATGGCTATAAAGCTGTACAACTTGCATACGACGAAAAAAAGGAAAAGTCTGCAAACAACCCGGAGAAAGGACATTTCTCAAAAGCTAAGACAAGTCCAAAACGAAAACTTGTTGAGTTTGAATTTGAAAACAGTTTACAACTTGGAGAGTCTGTTACTTCTGAAATCTTCGCGGAAGGTGAAGTTGTAGCGGTTTATGGAACTTCTAAAGGTAAAGGCTTTCAAGGTGTAGTAAAAAGACACGGTTTTAGCGGAGTCGGAGGTCAAACTCACGGTCAGCACAATCGCCTGAGAGCACCGGGTTCCGTTGGTGCATCGTCTTATCCTTCGAGAGTTTTCAAGGGGATGCGCATGGCAGGAAGAACAGGCGGGGACCAAGTGAAGGTTTCAGGTCTGAAAATTATTAAAATTATAGGTGAGCAGAATCTTATTGTTGTAAAGGGGTCTGTACCGGGTGCAAATGGTTCTTACGTAATAATCAAGAAATAATGGAAATAAGTGTTTTAAATATACAAGGTCAAGACACCGGTAAAACGGTAACGTTGAATGACAGCATATTTGCTGTTGAGCCTAACGAACATGTTGTTTATCTTGATGTAAAACAATACAGAGCAAATCAACGACAAGGTACACACAAAACAAAAGAACGAGGAGAGGTTGCACGAAGTACACGCAAAATTAAGCGACAAAAAGGAACAGGCGGAGCGCGTGCAGGAAGTATGAAAAATCCTACGTTCAAAGGAGGAGGTCGAATTTTCGGTCCTCGACCAAGAACTTATGGATTCAAGCTTAACCAAAAGGTAAAGATGTTGGCAAGGAAGTCAGTGCTCAGCGATAAAGTTATAAATAATAATCTTATTGTAATTGAAGACTTTGATTTTCAAGCTCCTAAGACAAAGGAATTTATCAAGATTCAGAAAAATTTAAATTTATTTGATAAAAAGTCATTATTAATTTTACCGGATAAAAATAATTTCATACATTTGTCAGCTCGAAATTTACCGCTCTCAAAGGTTGTAACTGTTTCAGAAACAAGCTCTTATGATATACTAAATGCTAAGAAACTTGTATTAACGGTAGATGCTGTAAAGAAAATTAATGAATCTTTTGAAGGAAAATAAGTTATGGTACAGGTAATACAAACACCAATAATCACTGAAAAGATGACAAAGCAAGGAGAAACCCTTAATCGCTTTGCCTTTAAAGTGAGTAAAAATGCAAATAAAATACAAATAGCAAAAGCTGTTGAGATAATGTATAATGTAACTGTTACTTCAGTTAATACGATGCGGTACGACGGAAAGCAAAAAAGCAGATACACGAAAGCCGGTGTAATTACCGGACGAACAAACTCCTTCAAGAAAGCTATTGTAACACTTGCAAAAGGAGATACTATTGATTTTTACAGCAACATATAAGCAGATATTGAGATGGGAGTAAAAAAAATAAAACCAACAACACCCGGACAAAGACGTAAAGTCGCCGGAACGTTTGATGATATTACATCAGGCAAGCCGGAGAAAAGTCTCTTGGTCGGTGCATCAAGATCGGGTGGCAGAAATAATCAAGGTCGCATGACCATGCGATATACCGGCGGCGGACATAAGCAAAATTATCGTCTTATTGATTTTAAACGAGATAAAGACGGAATACCTGCAGTCGTAAAAACAATAGAATATGACCCAAATCGTTCGGCACGAATTGCTTTGCTTTTCTATGCCGATGGCGAAAAACGGTATATAATTGCTCCAAACGGATTAGCTGTCGGACAAACGCTGTTGTCAGGCGAAAATACTGCACCGGAAATCGGAAATACCCTCTTTTTAAAAGATATACCGTTAGGAACAGTTGTTCATAATATAGAACTAAATCCCGGACAGGGTGGTTCAATAGCCAGAAGCGCAGGTGCTTATGGACAGTTGGTATCACGCGAAGGTCGGTATGCTATCGTAAAAATGCCTTCCGGTGAAATTCGAAAGATATTGATAACATGCAAGGCTACCGTAGGAACTGCATCAAACTCTGACCATGCACTTGAACGTTCAGGTAAAGCAGGAAGAAGCAGATGGCTTGGCAGAAGACCAAGGGTGAGAGGTGTTGCGATGAATCCTGTAGACCACCCAATGGGAGGAGGAGAAGGCAGAGCAAGCGGCGGACATCCCCGCTCAAGAAAAGGGTTGCTCTCCAAAGGATTCAAAACTCGTGGAAAGAAAGCATCTGACAACAACATCGTAGAACGTCGTAAATCAAAAAAACGTAAAAAATAATTGAATATGAGCAGGTCGCTGAAAAAAGGTCCGTTTATTAATTTTAAGCTCGAACGAAAGGTTCTTGCAATGGATAAACAAAAAAAGACAGTTATTAAAACGTGGGCAAGAAATTCTATGATATCACCTGACTTTGTAGGATTGACGTTGGCGGTGCATAACGGAAATAGATTTATTCCTGTTTATGTTACAGAAAACATGGTAGGGCACAGGTTGGGAGAATTTGCTCCGACACGAACATATAGAGGACACAAAAAGAAAAAGTAATCATGGGAGCACGAAAAAAAATACAAGCAGATAAACGTAAGGAAATGCGAAAGAATGAATACTTCGCTTCCTTAAATAACTATCCTACTTCACCACGCAAAATGAGGTTGGTTGCTGATATGATTCGCGGCAAAGAGGTTTTTTATGCTTTAAATGTACTGAAATTCAGTGACAAAATTGCATCGGAACCTATGGAAAAGTTGTTGAAATCAGCAATTGCAAATTACGAGTCGAAAAATAACGGAGAGCAAGCAAAGGACTCAACTTTATATGTTTCAAAAGTTTTTGTAGATTCTGCAAGGATGTTAAAACGATTCCAGCCGGCGCCTCAAGGCAGAGCACACAGAATCAGAAAGCGTTCAAATCACGTTACATTATTCATTGATAAAAAAGAAACTCAAGAAAGTTAGATTATGGGACAAAAG
Organism: Acetofilamentum sp.; assembly: GCA_020720705.1. Taxonomy (GTDB): domain Bacteria; phylum Bacteroidota; class Bacteroidia; order Bacteroidales; family JAADGE01; genus DYOJ01. The sequence goes on along the minus strand of DYOJ01000003.1, from coordinate 22,681 downwards.
ACAAACCCGATTTCAAATCGGCTTGGAATAGTACGTGGCTGGGATAGCAACTGGTTTGGCGGAAGAAAATATGCAGATAAAATTGATGAGGATAATAAAATTCGAAAATACTTGAGTGCAAGACATCAGTCGGCAGGTGTATCAAGAGTAATTATCGAAAGAACTCTAAAATTGATTACTGTAACCATAACGACAGCTAAACCCGGAACAATTATTGGGAAAGGTGGGCATGAAGTTGATAGTTTGCGTGAGGAGATAAAAAAGATTACAGGCAAAGATGTACAAATAAATATATTTGAAATAAAAAAACCTGACCTCGACGCCGTAATCGTAGCTGAAAGCATCGCAAAACAGTTAGAGGGTAATATTGCATACAGACGAGCTATCAGAGGCGGAATCACTGCCGCTATGAGAGCGGGAGCTGAGGGAATTAAAGTAATGATTTCCGGACGATTAAACGGAGCCGAAATGGCACGTCGTGAAATGTTCAAGGAAGGACGAACTCCACTTCATACCTTGCGTGCCGATATTGATTATCATAGAGCTGCTGCACTTACAAAAGTAGGTCTATTAGGGATAAAAGTTTGGATTTGCAGGGGCGAAAAATTCGGCAAACAAGATTTAAGTCCGGCATATAGCAAAAAGAAAGCTTTAACAAGCAATAATAATGGTCCGCAACGTAAGCCGGGCGGTAATTTTTCAAAAAAACGAAATAAATAAAGATTTGAGCGATGTTACAACCGAAAAGAACGAAATTTCGTAAAATGCAAAAAGGGCGTATGAAAGGAAACGCTCAACGTGGTGCTACAATTGATTTTGGTTCATTTGCAATAAAGACCATGGAATCAGCTTGGTTAAACGGACGACAATTAGAAGCTGCTCGTCAAGCTGTAACAAGATATATGAAACGTGAAGGGAGAATTTGGATACGAGTGTTTCCCGATAAGCCGATTACCAAAAAGCCGGCAGAGGTTCGTATGGGTAAAGGTAAAGGAGAACCGGAGATGTTTGTTGCTCGAGTTACGCCCGGAAGAATCATATTTGAGGCTGACGGTGTACCTTTGGAGATTGCAAAAGAGGCACTTCGATTAGCTGCCCAAAAATTGCCGGTAAAAACCAAGTTCGTTGTCCGTCATGATTATATCGAAACGTCAAATACAACAGAGTAATGAAGAAGTTAGAAATAAAAGATTTGTCCACAAATGAGTTGGTGCAAATGGTCAGTGATGAACAAATGAATTTGGTTAAGTTAAAAATCAATCACAAAGTTTCGGATATCGAAAACCCGAAGCTCATCACAAAAACGAAACGTAATATTGCGCGATTTTTGACCGAGATACGTGCACGTGAAATCCAACAAAAAAATATGTAATTGTTTATGGAACTTAATAGAAATTTGCGTAAAGAGCGTACAGGTGTAGTCGTGAGTGATAAAATGGATAAATCAATTGCTGTTTCAGTTACTCGAAGATTTAAACACCCTAAATACGGAAAATTCGTATTTAAAACAAAGAAATACATCGCGCATGATGAAGAAAATACTTGCAATGTAGGAGACCTTGTTAAAATCATGGAAACCCGACCATTGAGTAAGACAAAAAATTGGCGATTAGTTGAAATTATTGAAAGAGCTAAATAGTTATGATACAGCAAGAATCAAGAATGTTAGTCGCTGATAACAGCGGCGCAAAAGAAGTTCTCGTTATACGCGTACTCGGAGGTACAGGAAAACGTTATGCAACTGTCGGAGACACAGTTGTTGTGAGTATCAAGAGTGCAATACCATCAGGAGAAGTAAAAAAAGGATCTGTTAGTAAAGCTGTTGTAGTTAGAACTAAAAAAGAAGTTCGAAGAGAAGACGGTTCTTACATCCGATTTGAAGATAATGCGTGTGTGTTGTTGAACAATGCGGGAGAGATGCGAGGAACTCGAGTATTCGGACCTATCGCAAGAGAGTTACGCCGTTCTAATATGAAAATTGTATCTTTGGCTCCGGAAGTATTATAATCTACAAAAAGAAGTATCATGGCTAAAAAGTTAAATATTAAAAAAGGAGACACTGTCATAGTGATCACCGGAGATGATAAAGGAAAAAAGGGAGAAGTTAGAACAGTATCTTCTGAAAAAATGAAGGCAGTGGTCGAAGGGGTCAATATGATATCCAAACACACAAAACCAAATGCTGAAAACCCACAAGGCGGAATCGTAAAAAAAGAGGCAGCTATACATATCTCGAATCTTATGGTGGTTTGTCCGGAAACAGGCAAACCGACAAGAATCGGACGAAAAGATAATGAAAAAGGAAAATCGGTAAGATATTCAAAAAAGTCATCAAACCAACAAGAGCTCAAATAGATGAAACAGAGAAAAACGTCCTTATTGACGAAATACACTGAAGAAATAGTTCCGGCACTCCGTGAAGAATTCGGATTTAAGTCCGTGATGCAAGTACCAAAATTGACAAAAATCGTTCTCAATCAAGGACTTGGGATAGCTACGTCAGACAAGAAAATTATCAAAACAGCTCAAGATGAGATGACTTTGATAACCGGACAAAAAGCCGTACAAACCATCTCGAAGACGAATATATCAAATTTTAAATTGAGAGAAAAAACACCAATCGGGGTGCGTGTAACTTTGAGGAGAGACAAAATGTACGAATTTATGGAAAGACTTTTAGTTGTTTCTATACCTCGTATAAAAGATTTCAACGGTATTAGTGCCAAATTTGACGGTAGCGGAAATTATACTCTCGGAATTGAAGAACAAATTATTTTTCCTGAGATTGATTTAGACAAAATAGACAGACTGCTTGGTATGAATATCACGTTTGTTACAACAGCAAGGACTGATGAAGAAGGTTTTGCTTTATTGAAAAAATTTGGATTCCCCTTTAAAAAATAAGATAGACTATGGCAAAAGAATCAATGAAAGCACGCGAAGTAAAGCGACAAAAAATGGCTGACAAATTCGCGGAAAAAAGGAAAAAATTAAAAGCTGAAGGGGACTTTCAGGCGTTACAAAAACTCCCGAGAAACTCAAATCCAATCAGACAGAGAAACAGATGCAACGTTACAGGGCGTCCGAGAGGATATATGAGACAGTTTGGTTTAAGCCGAATCACATTTAGGGAAATGGCCTCGAACGGCTTAATTCCCGGTATCAAGAAAGCAAGTTGGTAATATAATAAATTTAAGAAGATGTTTACAGATCCTGTTGCAGATTACCTGACCAGAATAAGAAATGCCGTAATGGCAAAACATCGGATTGTCGAAATACCGGCATCCGGACTAAAAAAAGAGATGACGAAAATATTGTTCGAAAAAGGATATATTTTGAGCTACAAATTCGAAGATGATGATAAGCAAGGAATCATAAAAATTGCTTTGAAATACCATCCGAGAACAAAAGTCTCAGCAATTAAACACCTCGAGCGTATTAGTACTCCGGGATTGCGAAAGTATGTCGGAGCTGAAGAGCTACCACGTGTATTGAACGGTTTGGGAATTTCTATTCTTTCAACATCAAGAGGTGTAATGACAGAAAAAGAAGCAAAAGGTTTAAATGTCGGAGGTGAAGTATTGTGCTACGTTTATTAAAATAAAGAAAAATGTCAAGAATAGGTAAACTACCAATAGCAATACCAAAGGGTGTAACAATTGCAATATCAGATGATAATATTGTAACTGTTAATGGAAAACATGGACAATTAACCCAAAGGATAACAGAAGGTATCAAAGTCGAAATAGAAGGCAGTAATGTAGTTGTTACACGACCGGGAGATGCTCCAAATCAGCGAGCTGCCCATGGTTTGTATCGTTCTCTTATAAACAACATGATTATCGGAGTGTCTGAAATGTTCTCAAAAAAAATGGAAGTGATAGGTGTTGGCTATAGAGCAACAGCAAACGGACAGATTTTGGAATTGGCACTCGGATATTCGCATCCAATATTAATGCAGATGCCTCCGGAAGTTAAAATGAGTGTTGAGCAGGAGAAAAGAACAAATGCCTTTATCACTTTACAAAGCCATGATTTTCAATTACTTGGACACGTTGCAGCAAAAATACGGTCATTCAGACGTCCTGAACCGTACAAAGGAAAAGGGATTCGCTTCGTTGATGAAGTGGTCAGAATAAAAGAAGGAAAGAAATCAGGCGATAAATAATTTTAAAAGATAAGAGCCATGTCATTATCAAAATTCCAAAGAAGACGAAGGGTAAAAGCAAAAATACGCAAAAATCTTAGCGGTACCGCAAGTAAACCAAGATTTACGGTATTCAGAAGTAGTAAGCACATATATGTTCAACTTATTGATGATACCGAGGGCAAAACATTAGTTTCAGCTTCTTCACGTGAAAAAGAAATTGTAACAGCCGAAACAAAAGGAAAAATAGTTGTTGCAGAGTTAGTAGGCTCTTTAGTTGCAAAAAAAGCTGTGTCAGCAGGAATTAATGCGGTAGCTTTCGACAGAGGAGGATTCAATTATCACGGAAGAATAAAGGCTTTGGCTGATTCAGCTCGTAAAGGTGGATTAAATTTCTAAGGTAAGAATAATTATGTCAGATAAAAACCAAAAAAAAGTCAGAGTAACAGAAGTCGAATTAAAAGACAGGCTTGTTGCAATAAACAGAGTTACCAAAGTAACGAAAGGAGGGCGCACATTTACATTTGCGGCTATAGTAGTAGTCGGTGATGAAAACGGTGTAGTTGGCTATGGTCTCGGAAAAGCGGGAGAAGTAACAACAGCAATCCAAAAAGGTATTGAAGATGCGAAGAAGAATCTCATTAAAGTTCCTATCAAGAACGGAACAATACCACACGAGCAATCTTCAAAATTCGGAGGAGCACGAGTTCTTATGATTCCTGCCTCACACGGAACAGGCGTTAAAGCCGGAGGTGCTATGCGAGCGGTATTAGAAAGTGTAGGGATAAAGGATGTGTTAGCAAAGTCTAAAGGGTCTTCCAATCCTCATAATTTGGTAAAAGCAACTTTTGTCGCATTGACTGAATTACGGGATGCCGCAACTGTTGCCGATCACCGAGGCGTTTCAATAATGAATGTATTTAACGGATAGAATAAACACCAGCATGGAAAAAGTTAAAATTACGCAAACCAAAAGTATCATTGGAGCATCAAAAAGGCAAAAATTAACCATGGCTGCTTTGGGAATAAAGCGTATGGGGCGTACAGTTGAGCATGAAAATACTCCTCAAATTAAAGGTATGATTGAAAAAGTCAATCACCTCGTTAAAATAGAAATCGTAAAATAAGCTAACAGATACAACCATGGAGTTATCGAATTTGAAACCGGCAGAAGGCTCGGTAAAAAAAACAAAACGTATTGGTCGAGGTATCGGCTCAGGGCACGGCAGAACATCTACACGAGGGCACAAAGGACAAAAGTCTCGTTCCGGTTACTCGAGAAGAGTCGGCTTTGAAGGTGGACAGATGCCTATTCACAGACGATTACCAAAATTTGGTTTCAACAATGTAAATAGAGTTGAATACAAAGCTGTAAATGTCTCAACTATTCAAACTTTGGCGACTGCAAATTCAATAAATGAGATAGATGCAAATTATTTGTGGACTGTCGGCATTATCTCAAAAAATGACAAAGTGAAAATTTTGGGACAAGGGGAAATAACTTCGGCACTAACTGTAAAGGCACACGCTTTTTCAAAAACAGCCGAAGAAGCAATAGTTAAAGCCGGTGGTAAAGTTGAAAAAATTTAACCAATGAAAAAGTTCATTCAAACACTTAAAAATATCTACAAAATTGAAGATCTGAGGGCAAAATTGATAGCGACCCTCGGTTTTCTTTTGATATATCGCTTAGGAGCACATGTTGTATTGCCGGGTGTTGACCCCCTTGGTTTAACAGCATTGCAAGAACAGGCAAGTTCCGGCATAGTTGCTTTGATTAATATGTTCTCCGGTGGTGCCTTTGGTCAAGCATCTGTGTTTGCATTAGGTATCATGCCATACATTTCAGCAAGCATTGTTATTCAACTGCTTGGGATGGCAGTACCGTATTTTCAACGACTACAAAAAGAAGGTGAAAGCGGAAGAAAGAAGATAAATCAATTGACAAGATATTTAACAGTTATCATAACAGTTTTCCAGTCGCTTGCGTACATAACAAATTTGAAATATCAAATTCCCGGAGCTTTGGTCGCTCACAACGAAACATTGTTCATTTTTTCGGCAGTTATGATAATGGTCGCCGGAACTATGTTTGTGATGTGGCTCGGAGAAAAAATTACCGACAAAGGTATCGGAAACGGTATTTCCTTGTTGATTATGATTGGAATTATCGCAAAGCTCCCAACATCATTGTCTGCCGAGGTTGTGAGCCGACTGAGTCCCGGTAGCGGAGGCATTCTCAGCTTTCTTGTCGAACTTGTAATTTTATTTTTGGTTTTTGTTGCCTCAATCGCATTGGTACAGGCTGTAAGGAAAGTGCCGGTACAATATGCAAAGCGAATCGTTGGAAACAAACAATATGGAGGCGTTCGACAATATATCCCGTTGAAAGTGAATGCAGCCGGAGTTATGCCGATTATTTTTGCACAAGCATTAATGTTTATACCTGCATCTTTAGTCAGCTTTAATACAGAAACCACTGCCTCAATAGGGCGTGCATTCTCAGATTATACAGGCTTTTGGTATAACTTGTTATTGGCAATACTCGTAATCGTGTTCACGTATTTTTATACTGCAATTATGGTAAATCCAACACAAATGGCAGAAGAAATGAAAAAGAACGGTGGGTATATTCCCGGAATAAAACCGGGAAAGAAAACAGTTGAATTTTTGGATTCAGCAATGTCAAAAATTATCTTACCCGGTTCGATTTTTTTGGCTATTATAACAATTTTACCTTCTTTTGCACAAATTGCCGGAGTAAACAACCAATTCGCAATGTTTTTTGGAGGCACATCGCTTTTAATTATGGTCGGAGTAGTATTAGATACGTTACAACAAATTGAAAGTCATCTACTTATGCGTAGATATGATGGACTTATGAAAACAGGAAGAATCAAGGGACGCGGCACGGCTCCGGTATCAGTTTAATATTTTAATATGGCAAAACAATCTTCAATAGAAAAAGACGGTGTTATTACTGAGGCATTATCAAATGCAATGTTTCGTGTGGAATTAGAAAACGGGCATGTAGTAACAGCACATATATCCGGAAAAATGAGGATGCACTACATTAAAATATTACCCGGAGACAAGGTGAAAATAGAAATGTCACCTTACGATTTCTCAAAAGGGAGAATAACATTTCGATACAAAAATTAGGAATCATTTAAAAAAGATAATATGAAAGTAAGAGCATCCGTCAAACCAAGAACGGCTGATTGTAAAATCGTAAGAAGAAAGGGACGTATTTATGTAATCAATAAAAAAAATCCAAAATTTAAACAACGTCAAGGTTAAAAAAGATAAAATATGGCACGTATAGCTGGTGTTGACATACCCGACAACAAACGCGGCGAAATATCGCTGACTTACATACATGGAATAGGACGCAGTTCTGCTGTTGAAATTCTTGAGAAAGCTAATGTCAATAAAGACATCAAAGTAAAAGAATGGACAGATGAGCAACAGGGAGAAATTCGTAATATAATTGTAAATAATTATACTATCGAAGGTGCTTTACGTTCAGAAAAGCAAATGAACATAAAACGTTTGCGCGATATAGGATGTTACAGAGGTATCAGACACCGAGTCGGATTGCCGTTGCGAGGTCAAAAGACAAAAAATAACGCAAAAACGCGAAAAATCAGAAGAGTAAACTAGTTTCGACAAAATATTTAGAAGATGTCAAAGAAAAAAAGAACAAAAGTCGTTAAGAGAAAAAAAGTGCAAATTGAAGCTGTCGGTCAAGCGCACGTTCATTCTTCATTCAACAATATAATTGTAACGATGACAAACGATTCAGGACAGGCTATATCGTGGTCTTCAGCCGGAAAAATGGGGTTTCGCGGTTCAAAAAAGAACACGCCCTATGCAGCACAAACTGCTGCAACGGAGTGTGCTAAAGAGGCTTTCGATTTAGGATTGCGTAAAGTTCGTGTTTTTGTAAAAGGACCCGGAAACGGACGAGAAGCTGCCGTAAGAGCAATAAATACAGTCGGTATCCTTGTGTCGGAAATCGTTGATGTAACGCCAATGCCTCATAATGGTTGCAGACCCGCAAAACGAAGAAGAGTTTAATAACAGAAATACAAAAGATAATGGCAAGATATACCGGACCAAAATCAAAAATTGCACGTAAATTAGGCTCGCCGGTTTACGGACCTGATAAAAATTACGAACGCAGACCCTATCCTCCGGGATTTTTCGGACCGACAAAAAAGCGAAGAAAAATTTCGGAGTACGGAGTTCAGCTCAAAGAGAAGCAAAAAGCACGTTTTACATACGGTTTACTCGAAAAACAATTTTACAATTTGTTTCAAAAAGCTGTAAGAAGCAAAGGTATTACAGGCGAAGTTTTCCTACAATTGCTTGAATCCAGATTGGACAACGTTGTTTTTCGTATGGGAATTGCCCCATCAAGAGCAGCTGCTCGTCAGCTCGTTACGCACAGACACATACTTGTGAACGGAAATAAAGTAAACATACCGTCGTATCAATTACGAGAAGGCGATATCGTTTCTGTAAGAGAAAAATCGAAGTCTTTGGAGGTAATAGGACAATCGTTATCTGCACCTAAATACACTAAATTCAGTTGGATTGAGTGGGATAACAGTTTAATGTCCGGAAGGTTTTTAAATAAACCGAATCGTGATGAGATACCTGAACCGATTAAGGAACAGTTAATTGTGGAATTGTATTCTAAAAACTAATAATTAAGTATTTACTCATGGCAATTTTAGATTTCCAAAAACCGGATAAAGTAATAATGCTCGAATCGGACGGCATGTACGGAAAGTTCGAGTTCCGACCGCTTGAACCCGGATACGGAATCACGGTAGGCAACGCATTAAGACGGATTCTGCTCTCTTCGCTCGAAGGTTTCGCTATCAGTACAGTGAAAATTGAGGGGGTTGACCACGAATTTTCTACAATAGCGGGCGTTATAGAGGATGTGCCGAGAATAATTTTGAACCTTAAACAAATAAGATTCAGAAGAATAGTCGGCAGCTTAGACAGCGAACGCGTTATCATAAATATCGCCGGAAAAGATAAGTTCCGGGGGACTGATATGAACGACTTTTTGTCAGCTTTTGAGGTGATAAACGCTGACCACGTAATCTGCTCTATGGAAAAGGATGTCCGATTGCAAATTGAGCTTACCATAGATAAAGGTCGGGGGTATGTTTCTGCAGAAGATTCTTCATACACAGGAGGCGAGCACGGTGTAATAGCTGTTGATTCGATATACACACCGATGAAGAATGTTAAATATTCTGTCGAGAATTTTCGTGTCGGGCAAAAAACTGACTACGAAAAATTGATTTTTGAAATTTTAACAGACGGCTCAATCACACCGAAAGATGCACTTAAAGAAGCTGCAAGAATTCTGATTCATCATTTCATGCTCTTCTCAGACGAAAAAATCACATTGGATTCTGAAGAGAAAAAGGAAAATGACGAATTTGACGAAGAAATTTTGCACATGCGTCAGTTGTTAAAAACAAAATTGGTTGATATGGATTTGTCCGTAAGAGCATTGAATTGCCTTAAAGCAGCTGATATTGATACACTTGGAGAGTTAGTTGTTTTCAACCGAAATGATTTGTTGAAATTCAGAAATTTTGGTAAAAAATCACTTGCAGAAATAGAAGAATTGCTCATTGACAGACAGTTGAGCTTTGGTATGGATGTTGTAAAGTATAAATTAGACAAAGAATAGGACATGAGACACAGAAAGAAATTCAACCATTTGGGTAGAACAAGTTCACACAGAAGCGCACTTCTGAAAAACATGGCAATCTCACTTATTGAGCATAAAAGAATTAACACTACACTCGCAAAAGCTAAAGAATTGCGCGTTTATGTAGAGCCGCTTTTAAACAGAGCAAAAGAAGATACAATGCATTCACGCAGAATGATATTTAAAAAACTGCAGGATAAAGATGCTGTTTCTGAATTGTTCCGAGAGATTTCCGCAAAAATATCTGACCGTCCGGGAGGTTACACCAGAATATTAAAAACGGGAGCGCGACTTGGCGACAATGCTGAGATGTGTATAATTGAATTGGTGGATTATAATGAAACCTACAAACTCAGCGGCGAAAAACTCGTTTCTAAAAAGAAAACCAGACGCAGTTCAAAGAAAGGTGAAATAAAAAATTCGGAACAAAAAGTTGAGACCGAAAAAACTGATCAAACAAAATCAGAATAATATTTTTATACCAAAAAGGGAAAAGAGGGAGGTATGCCCTCTTTTTTTTTAATCACAGCTACATGGTTCCCAAAGTTTTTTACTTTCACATACGAACTTCTTTTATCGTATTGATAATCAACTTGTTGTTTGTAATTGCAGGTTGCGGCGGTGAATCTGTTAAACACACCGACAGTTTGTCGGAGTTGTCTGTAAACGATAGCTTAAATTCAAATGTGATAAAACTTGGCGGCAAAGCTTACGGTGTCCCTTCTGTCGTTCAGTTTTCGGAATTTTTAAAACAAAATACAACTAAAGATTTTTCCGGGTTAATAAACAATCCTGAAAACGGAAGTGTTTATACATCAACATTAAAGCAAGCACTTAATTTAGGAATTTATACTGCCGATTATACATATTTGATAGTTCACGGCAACTACCCGGAAGCTGACAGGGTTATGAATGCGGTAAAAACAATCCTTGATAATTTGAATTTTCATCCGATAAATCAGTCGCAGCTATCTACAAAAATCAGTTCAACACAAAATGCAGATTCGCTTTTAACGTCCGTATCACAAAATATCACTGCTATTCAAAACTATTTGGCGGAGAATAATCGCACTGATGTAGCTTCGCTAATGCTGTCTGGTGCGTGGATAGAGGCTATGTATTTGATGACAAACCAACAGGGCGATTCAATAATGACAGCCGATTTCATGGCGGAGCAAAAATATACGCTTGATAATATTATCTCACTATTAAAACCCTATTACGGAAATTCGGCTGATTTTGATTCATTTTTGGACGCTTTGCTGGATTTAGCTTATTTATATGACGGGATTACATATAGTTACGATTATTTGCCGCCTGTAACCAATGCTGATAAAAGACACACGCACGTTGTGTCAAAAATTAAGTATAATTCGGAACAATATCACACCAATACTATCGAGGAAAAGGTTAAACAGCTTAGAAATAAAATTGTTTCCGTCAAAAATGTATAATCATGCGTCTTATTTTGATTTTTTTTGTAATATTGTTCGGTTTTATTTTCAACACAACTTTTTTGTCGGCACAAGCACATAACGGCAAAAGTGTGTTGGACGGAGAATTTGCAGGGACGGAACAAACCTACATTGCTGTTTTTGATGAAGACGGTATTGCAGAGTTTAGATTCGTTTTTCTGAGTTTAAATACTTACCGTATTTTGATACAAACAAAATCTATTTCGCCAATGTGTATGCAAATGATTGATATAAACGGAAATATATTGTTTGACGGACAGTTATACGGTTGTCCCGATTACTGGGATTTTTCTTTCGACCGGACGCAAATGTGTCGAATCAAACTTATTACAAAAAATATTGAAGCTCATGCTCAAAACAATGTCGAGGTCATAATCGGATACAAACGCTTCAAATAATAATTCATGAGTGAGAGCATTCTAAAAGCTTTGATGCAACTGTTTGCCATAATTGCCCGTCCGGACAGTGATGAAGAAAGTCGCCGCCCTTTGGTTGAAGATTTTTTAAAACAACAATTAAATCAAGAGCTTGTAGATGAATATTTAATCGTTTTCGATAATTATTATTCTAAAAATCAACGAAAAAATAATGGCGAAAAACGTCAAAAACATATTGCAGCAAGCTCTGTCAGAGTGCTTACTATTTGCACTGTAATCAATAAAGAACTCACAAAGAAGCAAAAATCTATTGTTGTTTTGCGACTTCTGGAATTTATAAATACCGAAGGCACAACCACCGAACAAGAACTATTGTTTGTACAAACAGTTGCCGAAACATTTTATGTCAGTGATAAAGAATATAATCAATTAAGACAGTTGGTGTTTGAATCCTATAAATCAATACCTGACTCCTCTTACTTTTTGCAGATTTCAAATACACCGACTTTTGAAAATATTAAAACCAGACATCTTCAGGTTGCCACGTTTGATAAGTCCTTAGTCGTTCTAAAGACTCACATGTCGAACATGTATCTTACTGTATATCATGGTGATAAAGAGTTGTATCTAAACGGACAGTTGATGCACAAAGACCGTGTGTATGTGCTTTCACCCGGTTCGGCTGTGCGCGATGTAAAACGAAAACCGATTTATTACAGCGATATTGTTTCCGCCTTTTTGGACAGCGACAAAAAAGACGACATTGTTTTTGAAGCTCGCAACATTTCCTATCGGTTTAAGAACGGAACTTACGGCATAAACCAAACAAATTTTACGGAACATTCCGGCAAATTAATCGGACTTATGGGCGGTTCGGGTTCAGGAAAATCCACGTTACTGAGTGTTCTCAACGGTACCTATGCGCCTACAACAGGCGAAGTTTTGATAAACGGCAACAATGTTCATACCGAAAAAGATGCAATTGAGGGGATAATCGGATTTGTTTCGCAAGATGATTTGCTGATTGAAGATTTAACCGTTTTTGAAAACTTATACTACAATGCTAAATTGTGTTTCGGAAATTATCCGAAACGAAAAATTTTGCGACTTGTAATATCCACGTTAAAAAGTCTTGGGTTGTTTGCCATAAATGACTTGAAAGTGGGCAACCCCCTAAACAAAAAAATCAGCGGAGGACAACGAAAACGTCTCAATATTGCACTCGAACTGATACGAGAACCCGCCGTTTTGTTTTTGGACGAACCAACCTCCGGACTTTCTTCGCGTGATTCTGAAATGATTTTAGACATTTTAAAGGAGCTGGCACTAAAGGGAAAGTTGATTTTTGTGGTTATTCATCAACCGTCTTCCGAAATTTTTAAAATGTTCGACAGGCTTATGATTGTGGACCAAGGCGGTTATGTTGTCTATGACGGCGACCCTGTGGAATCTGTTGTCTATTTCAAATCCGGAACAAAACAAGCCGATTGGAACTCGGGAGAATGTCCCGTGTGCGGAAATGTAAATCCTGAGCAGGTATTCAATATTTTGGAATCGCAGGTGCTGGATGAGTACGGAAATCGGACTTCAACCCGTAAAGTTTCGCCGGTAGAATGGTTTTCGTATTTCAGAAAATACAAGCAAAACATAGAGCCGGAACCTCCCGAAGAACGCAAAGTGTCTAAAATACCCTTGCCTGAAATTTCGTTTAAGGTGCCAAACAAATTTAAGCAGTTTCTGATATTTGTGAAACGAGATTTTCGTTCAAAAATCGGCAACATGCAATATTTATTAATCAATTTGTCGGAAGCACCGGTATTAGCTTTTTTGTTATCCTATATTATTAAATATTATAGCCTTGAAAATGAATCCGGCTATATTTTTTCAAAAAATGAAAATCTGCCGATATACATCTTTATGGCGGTTATTGTGGCTTTGTTCGTAGGTTTAACTGTTAGCGCAGATGAAATTATCAAAGACCGTAAAATTCTGAAACGCGAGTCATTTTTGAATTTAAGCAGAGTCAGCTATCTTTCGTCAAAAATGTTTCTATTATTCTCACTTGCAGCCTATCAAGCTGTTGTATTTGTGCTTATCGGGAATACCATCTTGGAAATCAAAGGGATGTATTGGGATTATTGGCTGATTTTGTTTTCGGCATGGACCTTTGCCGTTGTACTCGGACTTAATATTTCGGACGGATTCAAAACAAGCGTAACTATCTATATTTCAATACCTTTCTTAATAATTCCACAAATTATTTTAAGTGGTATTATTGTTCAATATGAGAAATTAAATCCGGCGGTCAGCTCGCCGGAATCAATACCCTGGTACGGTGAAATAATGACAGCGAGGTGGGCGTACGAAGCCTTGGCTGTAAACCAATTTGTTGAAAACGATTATCAAAAACCGATATTCAAAACCGAACGTGTTATGCGTAATGCCACGTTTAAGAAGGATTTGTGGCTGAAAGATATGGAAAATGCGCTTACAACCTGCGAGTACAGTTTGACGGATACATCCGCCGGAAAAGATGCTCGTGCCGCATTTGAGCTGATTGTCAAAGAATTTTCAAACGAGCAGGCAGAAAATCCTTTCGTAAAAACATACGAATTGATGCAAAACCCTAAATTTGAAAATATTGACAAAAAAATGATTTCCGATATGAAATCATATCTATCTGACCTCAGCAGATTCTATATTAAACAATTCAACGATGCTTATATTTTGCAACAAACTTATGTGCGAGAACAAACCAAAACGGATTCTCTTAATCAAGAGTACACACAATTACGAATGGATTGTTACAATGAACGATTAGCCGATTTTGTAACGAATAAAAATGAATTTAAAAAAACTTTCATTTATAAAGACCGTGTTATCAGACGAACGGACATGATATATCAATATCCGAAGCGATTTTTAAAGGCTCATTTTTACGCGCCAAAAAAACGCATTTTCGGCTTATATTATGAAACATACAGCGTGAATCTTGTTGTTATTTGGACATATACCTTGTTTTTGATGATAAGCCTGCAATACAGTTGGTTGGGAAAATTCCTTGAGCTGCCTAAGGTGATTAAGGCACTCAGGCACAAACGAAAAGCTCCTTTATAAAAATATTGTGATATACACTTCACGGTTAATTGTTGAGTTTTTATTTTATTTAAGTTTATGATTTTGAATGATTTATTTAACTTCGCAATCTCTGTTTATTTCCGAAGATCGTAACAAGCAGTGAAAATGTCCATAGTAAAGATTTTCAGAGTATTGACTATATTTACAGTTGAGAAAATAAATGACAAATGAAAGAACATCAAACAATATTCTCAATTAAAGATTTAAAAATCAAAGTAAAAAATGCGTTTGTTAACGGGATTCCGAATAGAGCCGAAAAGTTAAAAATAATTGAGAATTGGCAAGAAAATATCATTAGCGGTAAAGTTGCATCTGCAAAAGAAGAAGAACTAAAACCGTTGTTCATAACTCAAGTCTTCGGTGATGTTTTAGGATACGAATATCAAAATGCAACTGATTGGAATCTACGTTTAGAAAATAAATCTTCGTTAGACAACAGCAAGGCAGACGCAGCATTAGGTTTTTTTAAAATTATTGAGAAACAAGAACTTAATAAAGATGTTCGTGTTGTTATAGAAATTAAAGACGCCCGAACAACACTTGATAAACCGCAAAACCGAACAGATTTCAAAGGTAGTCCGGTTGAGCAATGTTTTATGTATGCTGCAAAATCCGGAGAAAAATGCAAATGGGTTGTTGTCAGTAATTTTTTAGAAATTCGGTTGTATCTGAGCAACGATATGACAAAATACGAAAGTTTTGATATTCTTTCGCTTACAGACAATTACGAATTTTCAAAATTTTATTTTTTGTTGGCTGACGGTCAGCTCTTTTATTCAAATATCGCTTCAACAATTGATAATTTTCTTGCCAACCGACAAGAAAAGGAAAAAACAATTACCAAAGAATTTTACGAAAAATATCAGTATTTGAGAGAGGTTTTTTTGCAACATTTAAAACTTCACAATCCCGATAAAAAACCCTTAGACTTATTGCAATACGCGCAAACAATCATTGACCGTGTAATTTTTGTAAGCGTAATCAAAGATTATGACTTAATCCAAACGAATGTATTAAGAAAAATCGAAAACATTGCCGAAGAAAGCTTTGCAGGTGATAAAGAAGAACTATGGCGACAATTAAAAAGTCTTTTTAAAGCTATTGACGAAGGTTTGCCGCCAAGAATTCAAAAATTTAACGGCGGTTTGTTTCGGAAAGACGAAGTCATTGAAAATCTAAAAATTAAAGATATTTTTCTCAAACAATTGCTGACATTAGGTAATTACGATTTTGAGAGTGATTTGAATGTAAATATTTTAGGTCATATTTTTGAACAATCAATTACCGATATTGAAAATATAAAAAAAGATATTTCCGAAAATAAAAAGTTTGACTATTCTGAAAGCGATTACGAAATCATTTATAAATCGCAAATATTAGAAACGAACAAACGAAAAAAACAAGGAATTTACTACACACCCGAACGCATTACTGAATATATTGTTTCAAATACCGTTGGACAGTGGCTTCAAAAGCAAAAAGAAAACATCGGAATTACACAATTAACTGAATACCCAACCAATCCGGAGGAGCGGAACAGACATTCGGAATTGTGGGAAAAATATAAAATTGTTTTAAGACGTATTAAAATACTCGACCCTGCCTGCGGAAGTGGAGCTTTTCTGACCCAAGCTTTTGATTTTTTACTGCATGAATGGTTGATCGTTTTGGATGCACAAGAAAAATTACGAATTACGAATTACGAATCACGAATTGCGAATAAAATCGGGTTGTTTGCAAATGCACCAAATGAAAATGCCGGAAAAATATCGCAAATAAAAAAAGAAATTGTAAACAATAATCTGTTTGGAGTTGATTTAAACCATGAAAGCGTAGAAATAACCAAACTCGGATTGTGGCTTAAATCTGCAAGTAAAGACGATGCGCTTGCTTTATTGGATACAAATATAAAATGCGGAAATTCATTGATTGCTGATAAATCAGTGTCGGGAAAGGCATTTGATTGGAAAACAGAATTTTCCGAAATTATTGAACACGGAGGATTTGATATAATTATTGGCAATCCGCCGTATGTTGATATTAAACAATTACCAAATGAAGACGTGAACTATTTTTTTGAAAATTATCAAACTACTGAAAACAGAATAAATCTTTATTCAATATTTATTGAAAAAGCGGTTTCACTTTTAAATCCTAACGGAATTTTATCATTTATAAATCCTAATTCAATGCTCGTGAACTCATCTTATTTAAAAATAAGAACACTTTTATTTAAAGGCATTGATAAAATTGTTAAAATGCCGGACAACGTTTTTCCGAATGCTAATGTTGAAACAATAATATTTTCGTATTTAAAAAATACAGAAGTAACATTCGCTAAAGCTTATATTTTCCCTCATAAGCAACAAGGTGTAGACCTGAAAGATATTAAATATCAAATCATAGATAAAAAAAATTGGAATGGTAAAACACTAATTTTCAATATCTATACGAATAATCGAATACAAGAAATAATTAAAAAATGCTATGAAAACAGCGAACTTTTAGGAAGTATTTGCGATTTTTCATTGGGAATTACTCCGTATGATAAATATAAAGGACATTCGGAAGATTTAATTAAAAACCGAGAATTCCATTCGATTACTCAAAAAGACGAAACATACAAACCTCTGATTAAAGGCGAAAATATTTGTCGCTATTTTATTTCCGAAGAAAATTCCGGTTTTATAAAATACGGAAATAATTTAGGAGCAGCGCGTCAAGAACGTTTTTTTACAGAACCGAGAATAATTGTCCGACAAATAATTTCAGGAAATCCGCCTGCAATATTTGCTTCTTTTACCGATAAACATTTATATTTTACTCAGATTGGATTTTCAATTATTCCTAAAAATGAAGATTATAATGTTAAATACTTGCTTTCAATACTTAATTCAAAATTAATCAATTTTATTCATAAATATCGTTTTACCGATTTAGAAAAAGAAGTTTTTCAAAAAATCCTGATTGAGAATTGCAAGTTATTTCCGATTCCTAAAATCCCGATTCCCGAACAACTTGTGTTTGTTGAACTTGTTGATAAAATGTTGGAGTATCAGAAACAAGTACATAAATTAAAAAACAACTTTATAGAGCTGGTAATAAGTGAATTAAAAGTTGAGAAAATATCAAATAAACTTGAAGATTGGAATGAAAGTACTTGGAACGAATTTACTGACGAATTAAAAAAAGCAAAAATCAAATTAGGAATGAATGAGCTTAATGAATGGAAGGCGTTTTTTACTGCCGAAAAATCCAAAGTTCAAAACTATTCTTCGCAAATCAGTTTTATTGACAATGAAATTAACCGGAACGTTTACAAGCTGTATAACCTTGATGAGTCTGAGTTTCAATACATTGAAAATCAATGAATTGAGTGTTGGATTTTGACGTTTTTCTTCAAGTTTTCGTAAAATATTGAATAATTGACGATTAGATAAAATGAACCTCGTTGTATTTTGTTGTAATTCAGCAATTTACTTTTATCGTCAAAATTCAAAATTCTAAAATCTAACAAAGTATTGTAATGTACCTTTCAAACATAATTTTTTTGTGATATGAAATTGTTAATCATTAACGGACCAAATTTAAACCTGCTCGGCAAACGCGAGCCGGATGTCTATGGCACAAAAACTTTTGAAGTGTTTTTTGAAGAGTTAAAATTTCAGTTTACGGATATAGTTGAACTGCAATATTTTCAATCAAATCATGAAGGTGCATTAATTGATAAATTGCACGAATCGGACGGCTTGTTTCAAGGCGTAATTCTCAACGCAGGCGCATACACACATACCTCGCTTGCGCTTGCCGATGCAATTTCGGGTATCAGTATTCCGGTAGTTGAAGTCCACATTTCGCAGATTTTCGCACGCGAACCGTATCGGCATCATTCGTATATTGCAGCAAAATGTAAAGGTTCAATTTCCGGTTTCGGGTTAAATTCTTATCGTTTAGCGATACAAAGTTATTTGTAAACTTTCGCAGACAATAAGCGGTGTTTATAAGAAAACGTTTAAGTGCCTGATTTCGTGTAGATTATAGCTGTTTTCTCAATTGAATGTGTTGTCATTCAATAGTCATTCAATAGTCATTTTGTTGTTTTTTATAATTTCGATTGAATTTCAACAGAATTTCTAAAAACAATCAGAACGAAATTTCGCAATATCGTATTGAATTTCAATAAGTTATGAGTTTTAATACAGCGAATAAATCGCGATTACGAACTATTCTAACCATTTTATATTCAGGATAAAACATTCAACTATAAACTATAAACAGTCCAAAAGGCTTAATTCACCTCGTATTTAAAATAATAATTGTAGTCTTTCAAAATGGTGTTCAAAAATTCGGCGGGGCTTTGTTTGCGCTGTGCTCCGATTTTTTTCTCAACCGCATCTGCCGTTCGGAATACGTAGTCGGAAGCCAATGCCGAAATCGGATTTTGTTTGTAATTTGCCAGCACTTCTTTGATAGTTCGAATATCGTTTTCAGCCAATAAATGAACATCCGAATAAACCATGGCATAATTTTCCGGAACTTCTTGATAAATAGTAGTTTGAATATCTTGCTTTCTGCGTAAACTGATTACGGTCGTTTTGGCAACAATATCTCCGAGTCGTTGCCCTTTTCCGTTTACAGCTATCACAACCATAGCAACCAAGCCGAGGAACAAAACAATATCAACAATGCGAAACAACCAGCGTATCAAATAGTTGCCAATCGAAGCCTGTGCTCCGTCAATGCGTGTAACTTTAATTTTCACGGCTTTTTTTCCGAGACTTTGTCCGCCCAGAAAAATCTCTGAAAGTAAATGATATAAAGCATGCGGTAACATAGCTAAAAACCATATCGTATCACTGTCCGAGTCATAAGGAGGCATGGTTTCGCTGATTACCCATGACGCAATTATCCAGTATGCTGCCAAAATAAGATTGTCTAACATGGATGCCCCAATGCGGTCTCCCACAGAGGCTACGCGATAGTTTATACTTACATTTTGGGCTGTTTCAATTCCGATTCGTTCCATTATTGTAAAAAAAATTACGAACAAAAATAAAAAATATTTCGTAATTCGGACAACTGTTTTTAATTTCACGTTTTATGATTATTATTGTGAAATTGTTTGAATACACATTTTAGCCGTGAGAGAAATTGTTTTCATAAATAAGAACGCGCCCAGATGGAAAACATTTGAGGCAGAATTGGAGCGTCCGGGCATGGCAGACCCCGATGCTCTTGCCGATATGTTTATCCAATTGACTGATGATTTGTCCTATTCGCGCACGTACTATCCCGGTACCGAAACCGAAAATTACCTCAACGGGCTTGCCCTGAAAACACATCAACGTATCTACAAAACAAAGAAGGAGAGACGCGGGCGATTATTAATGTTTTTTAAATTTGAGCTTCCTCTTGAATTTGTCAAATCGTGGCGTGAAATGGCTATTTCGGCAGTGATATTTTTTTCGTTCGTACTTATCGGAGCTTTGTCTGCCGCAAATGATGAAACTTTTGTGCGCTTGATACTCGGAGACGGTTATGTGGACATGACCATTGAGAATATTGAGAGCGGAGACCCGATGTCCGTTTACAAACACGATGATTCGATACAAATGTTTTTGGCAATTGCTCAAAATAACCTGCGGGTGGCGGCTTATGTGTATTTCTTTAGCTTGTTTACGAGCTTCGGTACAGGTTTGTTGCTGATGTACAACGGCATAATGCTGGGTAGTTTTCAGTATTTTTTCTTTAAGTACAATGTGTTATATGAATCTATATTAAGCATTTGGATACACGGAACAATTGAAATTTTTGCAATTGTGGTAGCTGGTGCTGCAGGCATAATCATGGGAAACGGTTGGCTTTTTCCCGGCACCTACTCGCGCGGGGTTTCATTCCGGCGTGCGGCTTTACGAGGGGCAAAAATATTGCTCGGCTTAACTCCTTTTATAATATTGGCTGCTTTTCTCGAAAGTTTTGTTACCCGACATACTGAGTGGCATGATGTTTGGCGAATCGGAATAATTGTCTTATCTTTGGCACTCATCGTATTTTATTTCTTTTGGTATCCGTCCAAATTAAACAAACGCTTGAAAACAGATGAAGATTTCAGAACATACTTTTCAAAAATACTAAAATGATTTTTTTAACGATATTCATTTCTTTAGTTCTACTTTACGAAGTTATGCCGGCAAAAGAAAAGCGTGGACGCTTATTGCATTTTCTATTTGCGTTTAGCGTCCACGCTAAACTATTCTAAGCACAAACTTTGCCGAAATCTTAAACTTCGTAAAGTCGAATTAGTAATAAATTGAGATTACGAACTAACATAAATCATTTAAAATCAGTCATTTAAGATAATTCAAAACCTTAACAGTAAACCATAAAAACTACTAATATTTGATTGCAAATTAAAATAAAGAATCATTAAACAAATATCAAATGGCAACATATTCAAATTCAGAACCGATTGTTATTCGGCAAAGGCGCGATTTTGGCGAGATATTCGGTTCTCCGTTCAATTTTCTTCGACAAGAGTTTAAGTTATTCATGAAGACTATGCTTCGTTATGCGGGACCGTTTTTCGGAATCGGATTGCTTGGTATGATGGTCTTTACCGAGTCCGGTTCTTCCTACGGCGGATATTCCGATGATATATTTGGTAGTTTAGGAGCAGGATATTTGGTGTTCATGTTTTTTTATTACATCAGTGTTTTTGTTTTAGCCCTGCTTACTAACGCTTATTTAAGCCTGTACGCAAACTTGGGCAAGGATAATTTTACGCAAAAAGATGTTTGGATAAAAGCAAAACAGTATATCGGAACATACATCGGCTTAGGCATTTTAGTAGCTCTGATGGTCATGGCAGGGTTTATGTTTTTGATAATACCGGGTATTGCACTCGCAATCTATTTAAGTTTTGTATTTATTGCTGCCGTGCACGAAAATTTAGGTGCCGGTGCCGCAATATCGCGTAGCTTTGCCGTAACAAAAGACAATTGGTGGAAAACCTTTGCCATGTTATTGGTTTTTGGGATGCTTGTCGGTTTTGCTTCAAATATTGTGATGTTGCCGTTTACCTTAGTGCTTGGTGCAACGGCAAGCGGGGAATCGTTTAGTGCAATTGCTTTGGTATTAACAACAGCTTTATCGTTTGGAGTGTATTTTTTGTTAGCTGCTTTGCAACAAATCCTTGTCGGGTTTATGTATTTCAGTTACACCTCTCAAAGTCAAGGCATTAATTTATCCAACAAAATTGATGCGATTTTCCAAACCGAAACCAAACAAACCGAGCCTGAGATTGTTACTCAACCTAAAAATAAAACAAGGGTCGAAGATTATTATCCCGAACTTGGAGGAGTAACCCCCTCATGGTCAAGCGATGAGCCTGTTAAGAATATACCTGAAAAACCGGAAGAAGACAAAATTGTCGAGACGAAAACAGATGAGCCTGTCCGTTACGAACCTCCGAAAGCAGAAGAGAAGCCGGCAGAAAAACCGCCCGTAGTGCCTCCAAATGAAGAGCCGAAAACCGATGATAAAAAATGGATAGACCACCGCCGCGAAAGACGCGAAACAGACGAAGACAATCGTTTTAAGCGTAAAGACGACAGTGACTCAAACAGATACAAAAAAGACGACGATATTGACAGATTTCGCCCAAAACATTAGTAAACTGTTTACGGCTTACGGTTGTGAGTTTACAGGCAGTATAACCGGTTATTGAATAATTTCAGATAAAGTTCAGTTTATCCGTTTATTTGTTTAATCGTTTAATTTACAATGATTTTCAACAGAATTT
>DYOJ01000112.1 GCA_020720705.1 Acetofilamentum sp. | reverse complement strand
ATAACATTCCGAAATCAAAGTAATATGAGTTAAATTGCATCAATAAATGTTTTGTGTGGACGCTATAAAAATTGATATTGCGACAAGCGGAGTCCGGATTCATTAAAAATCTGAATAAACTTAGTCGAAAATAGGCAATTTTATTTTACCAAAACCTCTACACGTCTGTTCATGCTTCTGCCGCCGGAGGATGTATTCGAATCTATCGGTTTACTTTCTCCGAAGGCTTTAAAATCCAGTCTGTTTTTATCTACCCCTCGCTGAATCAAATAATCATAAACCGCTTTGGCTCTGTTGTATGAAAGACTGTAATTTGATGTTTCTCCGCCTTGGCTATCTGTATGTCCGTGAATTTCAAAGGTGTAGGATAAATATTCCGACATCATATCGGCAGTTGAATTTAGAGCGGTTTTTGCAGCTTCGGACAATTCATACGAATTTGTTTCAAAAAACACACTTTCCAAAATGTAGGTTTTGCCGCGTTTGATTTTCTTTACTTCAATATCAAGTGTTGATGGAGGAATATATTTTTTTTCATCCGGATTTATATGCTCCGAGTAATATACATAGCCGTGTTTTTCGGCAGAAAGCACAAACCGGTCTCCGTTTTCAACCGGAACTGATACTGCATAATGTCCCGTACTGTCCTCTACCGAGCCTTGCGTTGTGGCTTTGGTATAAATATTTTGCACAACTATGCGAACATGCGAAAGTGTATCACCGTCATCTCCAATGACTCGTCCTTTAACCAAAAGGACTTTGCCCGGTTTTGCGGCATCCGGGAGTAAGGTTGTATAAATATCAAAATTATTTTTTTTCGACAATGCTTTGGATGCAAAATAAATCAACTCGCCGTTTGTGCTGACGGAAAACGCCGTTTCATCTTCTTCCGTATTTAAGGGATACCCGATATTTTGTGGTTTTGACCATCCTTGCACAGAATCTAATTGTGAAAAAAAGATGTCGAAGCCCCCCATTCCGGCACGACCGTTTGAGGCAAAATACAAGGTTTTCCCGTCCGGATGTATGAACGGATAAAACTCTTCGCCGGCAGTATTTATCATCGGACCTAAATTTTCGGCAGGTTTCCATTTCCCGTTTTCATTTTTTACGCTTCTGTAAATGTCTGCTTTTCCGTAAGAATCATCTCTTATCGAACTGAAATAAAGCACTTTGCCGTCTGATGAAATACTCGGATGTCCCTCCCAAGTCATAATACCGTTAATTGAATTGGTCAAGCGTTGCATTACAGACCATTCGCCTTTTAGCCGTTCGGACACAAAAATATCACAATTTTGATACGATGTAAATGAGCCGCGCTCAATGTTACAAACCGAAACATACATGGTTCGGTTGTTTACCGTCAGACTTGCCGCACCTTGATTTCGTCCGTCGTTGAAAGGTAACGGCATTTTGATACCTTGTGTGTATTTGGGGTCGAGTTCACCTTTAGGGCTGAGTTTTTTGCTGTACATAAACAGCTCATTGAAAGCGGTTTTGGAAGTGTATTTTCTTTGAGTATAATACAGATAAGAATCGTCCGGAGCGAGCAAAGGCACTGATTCGTCATCGGAAGTATTTATTTCATTGATTGGTTGCGGGTTAAATTCTATCGGATTATTTTTTAGTCTCAAATACTCTTCGGAATCATCACGCAAAAGTTCAGCTTCCTTGCGCATGATAAATTTTTTTGTTCGACTTGTATAATAATCTAATTCTTTTTTAGCTTCGTGATGTTTTTTTTGCAGATACAATATTTGACCGATATAAAAATGGGCTTCGAAATCATGATATGAATCACAAAGTTTTATAACTTTTCTCTGTTCTTTAATTGCTTTTTTGAGATATTCGTCAATTAATAGAGTATCCGGCGTTTTTTGCTTACGTATTTGTTCAGCCTTTTCAAAATAGAGCACACCGAGCATAAAATGAGAATCTGTATGTTTGGCATCTTGGGACGTAATCTCCTCCAAAATTTCGATGGCTGAATTTGCGCTTGATTTATATGCTTGAAGAGCCAGAAGATATTTTTCGTCCGATTTTTTATTTTTATAGTCCGAACAGCCGTCATTTTGTCCGGAAACAAACTGCCCGAAAAACAAAATTACAACAAAGAATGTGATGTTCCGAACTATATCCGACTTGGGTTTCAATACAAAACAGTTTACATAAAAACTACAAACTTATCAAAAAACAACCATGCCATAGAATTTTCTATGACACGGTTGGGCATATTAATTCAACTAAAGCGCGTCTGCTTTTGCCTGTGCTTCTTTAATTATTTTGTCGGCTTCGGCTTTTGCCTTCTTTTGCATATCCGCCGATTTTTCCTTCGCTTCTTTTACCATTTTCTTTTTGGTTTCTTCGGCAGCTTTTTTTGCTATCGGATTGTTAGCTTTCTTAACCAATTCATTTCCTTGCTTTTCAGCTTCGGCAATAAGTTTGTCGCCCGCTTTCTTTGCGGCAGCAAGTACGGCATCTGCTTTTTTCTGCGCATCGTCAAGTAATTGCTTTGCTTTTGCTTTCACATCCTCCTTTACTTCTTCAACTACCTCTTCAACCTTCTCGGTAACAGCTTCCTTTACGCCGTCAGTAACATTTGTGCGGAAATTTTTAACTTGCGGGTCTAAATTTGAACCCACAATATCAGCACTTATCTCAACATGGTCGGGTTTATCAAAGCCGGGGACATCAGGAATTAAATTCAAAGCCATCGTTGCCGGCATTGTCATTGCAAGGTCGAAATCCATGTTCATATCTAAATCTTGAGTTCCGCCGACTGTTATTTTTGTTTTAGACAAATTTAAATCTGTCGGTTTAAGCTCAAGAATACCGTTTTTAATCTCAAAATCAGCTTTAACATTTTTCATTGTCGGATTTTTGAATTCATCCGATTTTGTTGCTGTAGCCAAAAAATTGAATAATTTGTTTTCTTTGATGCCGATATTGTCCGAACTTATTGAACCAATGCTGTTTAAGGTGTTGAAAACAGGCATCATTTCTTTGTCCAATAAAGTTGTCATTGTGAGATTTGCCGATATTTTTCCTACGCTTTTTTCAGCAACAGGCGCCAATTTCTGAATCGAAACAAAAGCC
This sequence comes from Acetofilamentum sp., assembly GCA_020720705.1. Taxonomy (GTDB): domain Bacteria; phylum Bacteroidota; class Bacteroidia; order Bacteroidales; family JAADGE01; genus DYOJ01. Next base: position 4,256 of record DYOJ01000112.1, on the reverse strand, counting down.
TGATAAGTTTTGGGAATATCCAAACCTTGAACCATCATGGCAAATTCTGCTTTCGGTTTACTCAAATCGTTCGAATCGTATTTACCGGACATTTGCATTTTACCATCCAACAAGTTGAAAACAAGATTGTTGAGTTCTGCAATACCGCCATGTAAAGATACTTTACCGAGCATATTTGTAATATCGAGGTTATCATACAACACCTTTTTGAGGTCGGTGTTCAAAACAACGTCCAAATTCTTAGGAATTTCAACAGCACCTGAACTTTCAGATGTAGTTTGTTCCGTGCTTTCAGTTTCGGTTGTCGTTTCAGCTTCGCCGCCGGCAAGTTCGTTGAGGTCTAAATTATTTGACTGAAACTCAAACGAACCTTTCAACATATCGTTTCGCAAAGCGTAGGCAATAAAATTATCAATTCTGCCTTGTAAATGCAAGTCGCTTTTTCCGATATTTGCATCAAATTGTTGCAGTTGAATATATTGCGGGCTGAAATTTAATATTGTCTTCAATATTTTAACATCCGGCATATCTGCAGATTTCATCAGGAAATTTTCAATACTCAGCAAACCTTGCGCTTGAAATGCTTCGTAGCGTTCTGCCTCAATATCAGACAGTTTACCTTTGTAAACCACATCGGAAGTAACGGTTCCGCTCATTTGTTCTTCCATCGGAACAATATCTTTCAGAGATGCCAAATTGATTTTTCCTTTCAGCATCCCGTCTAAATCAATATCCGCAGCCGACATGTTTGCTATAAGTTTGGCATCCAATGGGTTACCCATCATTTCAAGATGTGCTTTGCTTAGATTTATTTTCATATCATCGCCCGAACCTTCTTGCGCATCAACTTTTAAATCAATGTTAATATTTTCAACCGAGCCGGGCAAATCCGGATATTGAAAACGAGATTCCGAAACGGACAAATCTATACCGAACGCAGGCATATTGACAGCATTAAATGTGCCTTTTGCATAGCCGTTGAAGGCAAATTTTCCGGCAGTTTTTACACCGTCTAAATCCTTAGCGTAAGCCGCCGGAATCATAGAAAGCACACTTTTAAATTGGGTTTCCGTTGCATTAAATTTAATATCCATAACGATATTGGAATCAGGCATTTGCACAAACCCGTCGAAGCCCAAAACAAGGTCATTGATTTTAAAGATATTATTTTTGAACGTGTATTTAGAGTTCACCAAATCTGCGCTAAGCTCAGAATCAAATTTCAAATTTGCCTCGTTGAGATACTTTACATTTTCGGAAATAACGGTGAGTAATTCAATGCCGGTTTCTATTTCAATATCAGTAATATCTTCGGCTAAGTCACCTTTAAGTTCAAAATTCCAGCCTTTTATGTGTGCATAAACATCGGAACTGCGGTCGTCGAAGGTAATTTCGGCGTTTTTTATTTCAAACTTTTTGAGTTTCACTTTATAGGGTTTAGATTCACCGCCGTCAGTTTGGGTCGTATCGGCAGGTTCGTCGGCAGAAGTGCTGTCTGTGGGAGCAATATCCCAATTCGCTTTTCCGTTTTGCAAAACTTTTGCATTAATTTTCGGATTGACCAAAGAAATGGTGCGCACATCAATTTCATTCCCCGACATGACACTTTTAAGATTTAACCCGACTTTAAATGCGTCAAATTTTACAAGTGTATCATTTGCAAAAGTATCTTTGCCTATGATATTCAGCATTTCGAGTTCTACACCCAAATTTGGGAACGTTGAAATAATCGAAATATTCAAGTCCTTAAATTCCACAACGGCATTCATACTGTTACTTGCCTCTTGCTGCACAATTTTAAGGATTTTTCCTTTGAAAATTATCGGTATCAAAATTATCGCAATAAGCAAAACTGCGATAACTATACCGCTGATTTTAAGACCTTTTTTAACTCCTTTTTTCATTTTTTAATGTATTAAAATTTTAATAACGACTAACAAATTCGGATTGAAAAATTTTCGGTAAATGTATTGAAAATCCGGTTACGAAGTACGTTTTTTTTGGCGAAAGAATAATGCTAAATTTAAACGTTTTCCCAATATATCTTCAAAAAACAAATATATTAAAACGGTAACTGATACTCCGACCACTGTTCCGGCTAAGATGTCTTCAAAAAAATGCCACGACAAATATACTCGTGAAAATGCAGTCAATAAAGCAATTAAGAAATAGATTACTTTTAAAATTTTCGATTTCGAGATAAATGCAAGATACAAAAACAATCCGAACGCTGTTGCGGTATGTCCGGACGGGAAGGAGAAATTAGCGGCAGGTTCGGCACCGTCAATAAAATTTAAAACATCCGGAAGATTTAAAGTTTCGGAAAAATATTTTTTAGGGCGAAAAACATCCGAAAAAACAACCTTTTTTAAAAATTGGACTACAATACCGATAACTGCTGCAATTGCTCCGAGCGTAAGTCCCTGTTTTACAGAACGAAACAAAAGCAACAAAACCGCAACAACAACAATCGTTAAACCGTCTCCCAAATAGGTGATGTATTTGAAAAAAAAATTTAAACGCGGGTTCACAAACTGATTTATATGTAGGTGTAATTCAGCTTTTGAAGTCAAAAAAATTAAAATAGTTCCGAAAAGCAAAAATATCAGTGTCGGAATAAAAAAAAGTAAATTTTCTTCCCGTATGCGCTTTAAATTCATATCACAAAAATAAATCGAACTGCAATCTTACAAAACATATTTTGATTTTTGATTCGCATTTATATTTATTTTAACTTTGCAAGAAAATTTGAATCATCAATATCAAAAGAAATTATGGCAAGTTTAGCGTGTTCGTATTTGGGTATCCCGCTTCGTACCCCGATAATACTAAGCAGTTCGGGTTTGACAGAAAGTGCCGAAAAAATTAAAAAAGCCGCTGATGCCGGTATCGGAGCTGTGGTCGTAAAATCCCTTTTTGAAGAAATGATAAACTACGAAGTCGGTGCGGCGGTTGAAAGTTCCGACTACTCCGAAGCAGGCGATTATATGTTGCAATACACTAAGGAGCATACACTTACAGAGTTCTTGAACACCATCGAAAAATCAAAAAACTCGGTAGATATTCCGATTATTGCAAGTATAAACGCGGTAAATCAAAAAGAATGGGTAGCCTTTGCTAAACGTTTTGAATCCGCCGGAGCAGATGCTTTAGAGCTAAATATCAATATCATACCTGTTACAAAGACACTTACGGGAGCTGATATCGAACAAAAATATTTCAACATAGTTTCAGCCGTAAAAGCTGCGGTAAAAATACCTATAGCTGTAAAAATCAGCTACCATTTTTCAAATATTTTAAATATTGTACACCACTTGGAGGGCATAAAAGCAGACGGAATCGTCATGTTTAACCGGTTTTACGAACCTGATATTGATATTGATAATCTTGATTTTAAATCGTTTCCGGTATTTAGTAATTCCGACGATTTAAGACATGCTCTGCGATGGACGGGCATCTTAAGTTCGGTTAAAAACCATATTGACATTTCGGTTTCGACTGGTGTACACAAAAGTTCCGATGTTATCAAAAGCATTTTAGCGGGAGCAGACACCGTACAAATATGTTCCACAGCATACCAAAAAGGTTTGGGAATTATCAATGAATTAAATTCCGGGATAGAGCAATGGATGCAGGAAAAATCATTTGATACAATTGACGAGTTTAAAGGTTTGATGAGTTACAATACCATAAAAGACCCGGCAATGTACGAACGTTCACAATTTATGAAATACTTTACAAATCACGGATAATTGTACAGTTTACTGTTGAATGTTTAGATTGATTATACTATCAATACTTCGTTAGATTTCAGAATTTAGACGTTAGATATTAGACTCAAATCACTTAATTCCAATTAGTTACAATCAATCTTGTTGAATCTGTAATTTTCCGTATCTGCTCTAAAAAAATAGGGAAGAACTTTGTTATACTGTTTACGGTTTATGGTTTAGAGTTTAATCAGTTTAAACTAAGGTTACATTTTTCCGGCAGTTGCAAAGTACTTTTAAAGTGCTTTGCAACTATCCTGCTACATTTTCACAACCCTGCAGAATTGTGTTTGTTAAATTGTAACCGAAGAACAGATGAATGTTCAATAACAAATGATAAAGTAAAAAAACTAATTTGTCATACTTTCATGGCTTTGAGGTGAAAATAACTCAAAGGTGTTGCAAAGTCTGTTGTCTGTAATCCGATGTCTTAAATAGTATTTGTAAGAAAACGTGTAAATATTTGAACTTATGTAGGTTGTAGTC
>DYOJ01000763.1 GCA_020720705.1 Acetofilamentum sp. | reverse complement strand
GAACATTTAGTATGACAAAATTTCAGGGTTCAAATTTATTTATTTTTTCTTACACTTTCGCCTTTTAATTCAATTTTGTATGAAGAATGAACCAGTCTGTCCAAAATGGCATCTGCGATGGTGGCTTCACTTATGACATCGAACCAGCCGGATACGGGAAGCTGAGACGCGATTATTGTGGCTGCTTTTGAGTGTCGGTCTTCAATAAGTTCCATCAAATCAAGTTGTTGTTGACCTTCCAATCGGACAAGACCGAAGTCGTCAATAATCAACAAATCGGTTTTTGAGATTGTTTCAAACACTTTGTAGATTGTGCCGTCGATGCGCGCCGTTTTGGTTTTGACAAGCAACTTCTGCAAATTAAAATAGGCGACCTTAAAGCCCTGATTACAAGCCTGATACCCCAGTGCCGAAGCGATAAAACTTTTTCCGCAACCCGTTGCCCCCGTGATAATTACCGAATCGCCTTTTGTGATGTAATCTCCTGTTGCAAGCGTGGTAATCAGCTCTTTGTCCAGACCTCTGCCGGTATTGGTATGTAGCTCTTCCACAGAGGCTTGATAGCGAAAATGCGCGGCTTTTGTCAGGCGTTCAAAACGTCGGTTTTCGCGGTCTTGGGTTTCTGCTTGAAGCAAAATTTCTAAACCTTCGGACAGCGATAATTCGTGATGTCGCCGCGTTTCGTGCATTGCCTGCCACATTCGGCACATGCCCGAAAGTCGCAAACTTTTCATTTCTTGTTCTAATTTCATACGATTTTTTTTTTAATTAATAGGATAAAAATATTTGATATTTGATTTATAAAATTCAGATTTACAATATTTTATAATCTGAGGTCTTAAATCTGTCAGAATAAATATTTAAAATTTGTTATTTGTAATACCCTCTTCCTCTGACGTTTTGGTGTTCCGGCAAGGGCGTTTCGGCGGGGTTTTCGTCATAAGAATCCGTCATTTTGTTTTTTATCAGATTTAAGATAAATCCGTAAGTGTAATTTTGCAGTTTAAGCGCTATTTTACAGGCTTTTAGGAAGATTTCTCGGTCGGTTTTCCGTTGCAAAGAGAAAATTCCGTCGCAGCTTCGGTAGAGTTGCTCCGGGTATTTATTTTGCTTGAAGATGTTCTCTGTCAGCTCTTTAAATACGGAATCAACTCTCTCTGCTTTTCCGATATAATAGTCCGGACTTCGGTCTAAATAGTGTTGGTGTGCCGAGTACAGATGGTCTTTTTCGGTGCTGTATTTTCCGGGAGCGGAATCGCGTTGGTGCACGGCAACTTTTTGTCCGTAGATATAGATTTTAACCAACATCCGAGTGTATATCACCTTGGATTGCTTGCCGATATGCGCATACGGAACGCTGTAATAATGCTTGTCGCGACCCAAA
>DYOJ01000762.1 GCA_020720705.1 Acetofilamentum sp. | reverse complement strand
TCACCTCGTCCCACGTTACGTTTGCAAACATGTAGGGCATTGCTTGCAATTCGGCATCTTTAAAATAAGATAAACTTCGCAAAACCAGAAATTCAGCACCGTCGGGATATTTCTGTATGTAGAAATTCATAATGTCAATAAGTGTGTATTTTTGCAACAAAAAAAACAAGTCTATAAAATCCTTCCTTGAACCTCGTCCGGTTATTGCGGAAAACTTCATTGCAGCAATGTCTTTTTCTGAAGCTAACGCAATTTCATCCTTTACAATTACTTGGTCTATCCAATTATACGGGTAGTTTACAATATCCACCTTTACGCCGTTTATCAAAAAAACATTGATGTATTTTGAGCGTTTCAGTGAAACCACATTTCCAAGTTTGTTTAACTCAGGCATTACGTTTAAGTCCTCAAAATCACATTTCCCGAATAAATCAATGTCATCCGATTTTCGATGCCCGATTTGCAAGGCAAGCGATGTTCCTCCGACAAGTCTTAATTCGGAAAAAACATCAATATTCTGCAACTTTTTTAAAAGTTCCAGTGTTTCGGGAGTGATTGTTTTGTAGAATAACATTTGAATTGTTCAATCGGAATTTTCGATACAGTTGAGATAAAGCTCATACTAACAGGGTCAAGATCGCGAACTTCTTTCGCTGCTCTGCCGATATCCTGAATTGTAAAAAGCTTTGTGAGATTTCTCCAATCTTTCATAAGCCCATATTCCAAGACTCGCTGCACAATATACGCTTTCTGTTTCTCCAAATCTAAGGTGTTTTTATCCACATCCCAAAAAAGGTGTTCGGAAAAATCGTGTATTGTTATCTTTTTTTCGGACATGCTCACGCCACGTAAGTTACATGTTTGTAACCTATTAACTTGATTTTTAATAATTTGTAACGTTCAGTTCTTAACGACTTCTGCTACTTTTTTAACGAAATTTCGGCTGGTTTCAACGAGTAAACTCGTGCCCATGCTTTCTATTCGTATTGCAAATTTATACTTTCCTCTTAACTCTACCAAATTTCCTTTGATTCCTTTTAAAATTCCTTTCTTAAATTCGACAGTTTCGTTCAGCGTAAACGTTTCATTTGTAACTTCTAAGGCATCGGAGCCGTATTCTATAAATTTTTTTATGGTTTCAATTTCCGATTCTCTGACGATAATTCGTTCGCCGCCTATGGTTATGAATTTTACAAATCCGCGAATTAGTTTTGGAATTTCGGTGTATTGTTTTTCGTTTATTTTTACAAACAAGTATGACCTAAATAATGGGGCTTCTACTTTTACGGTACGGTCGGTTCGGCGTCTGGTTTCTATGATTATCGGCAGGTAAGTTTCATAACCGAGGTTTACAAGTTGCTGAAAAACAGATTTCTCCGCTTTCG
>DYOJ01000111.1 GCA_020720705.1 Acetofilamentum sp. | reverse complement strand
TTACCGTAGTTGATAGCACATAATAATTGTGATTGTGGCGATGCAATTCTGCACGAAGCAATTCAATGCGTTTATGGATATTTGTTGACATTTTGACTATTTTTGTTGCAAATATACTCAAAATATCGGTGAAAAACAGAAAGAGGCTGTCAGATTTTCATCACAGCCTCTTTTCAACTTATTTACAACTAAGCTATTCTAATTTTTTAGCTACTTCAACTTCTTTAAATGCTTCAATAATGTCTCCTTCTCTTATATCTTCAAAGTTATGAAGATTCAAACCACATTCGTAGCCTCTGCTTACTTCTTTTACATCTTCTTTGAAACGTTTTAGTGAAGCTAATTTGGTGGTATTAACTACGATACCGTCTCGAATGAGCCTTATTCGGTCATCTTTATTTACTTTACCGTCAAGGACATAGCAACCGGCAATATTTCCGATTTTTGAAATTTTAAAGACTGTCCTTACTTCAATTGTTCCGACAATTTCTTCTTTTATCTCTGGAGATAGCATACCTTCCATTGCCGCTCTGACTTCTTCAATCGCACTGTAAATAACTGAATATAAGCGAATATCAATTTCTTCGACTTCTGCAAGTTTACGTGCAGCTGTAGAAGGACGAACTTGGAAACCTAAAATAATAGCATCCGAAGCCGTTGCCAACATAACGTCTGCCTCCGAAATTTGTCCCACGCCTTTGTGAATTACATGTAGTTCGATTTCTTCGGTAGAAAGTTTGATGAGTGAGTCTGCCAATGCTTCGACAGAGCCGATAACGTCTCCTTTGATGATTACGTTGAGGCGTTGGAAGTTGCCGAGTTTTAAGCGTCTGCCGATTTCGTCGAGCGTAATGTGTTTGTGAGCACGCAGAGTTTGTTCGCGTTGCAGACGTTTGTTTTTGTTTGCAATTTCACGAGCATCTTTTTCGCTTTCCATAACACGGAAGGTATCGCCCGCTTGGGGTGCTCCGTCTAAGCCGAGCACAAGAATCGGCGTAGAGGGTCCGGCTGATTTAATTTCTTTTTTCTTCTCGTTGAAAATAGCTTTCACTTTTCCGGAAAAAGCACCTGCTAAAATGACATCACCTTGACGGAGTGTTCCGTTTTGGACAAGTAATGTTGAAACATAGCCTCTTCCGGGGTCTAATGCTGCTTCAATAACTGTTCCTTTTGCCATTCTGTCGGGGTTTGCTTTCAGGTCGAGCACTTCGGCAGCGAGTAGAACTTCCTCCATTAACTTTTCTATATTCAGTCCTTTTTTTGCCGATATATCTGTGGATTGATATTTTCCGCCCCATTCTTCTACTAAAAGGTTTCGAGCTGCAAGGGCTTCTTTAATTTTGTCCGGGTTTGCGCCGTCTTTATCTATTTTATTGATTGCAAAAATTATAGGGACGTTGGCCGCTTTAGCATGATTAATGGCTTCTTCTGTTTGCGGCATAATGTTGTCATCTGCTGCTACTACGATGATTGCAAGGTCGGTAACTTTTGCTCCGCGTGCGCGCATTGCCGTAAAGGCTTCGTGTCCGGGAGTGTCCAGAAAAGTGATTTGGCTACCGTCGGGCAGAGTAACGTTGTATGCTCCGATATGTTGAGTTATTCCTCCGGCTTCTCCGGCGATGACATTTGTTTTTCGGATATAGTCGAGCAACGATGTTTTACCGTGGTCCACGTGCCCCATTACCGTAACAATGGGCGGGCGAGTTTTGAGTTCTTCGGGGGTGTCCTCAACTTCTTCGACAATATCGGCATCGGCGGCAGATATAAATTCGACTTCAAAGCCATATTCTTCTGCAATAAATGAGATGAGTTCTGCATCCATGCGTGAATTGATAGTAATCATTTTGCCGAGGTCAAAACATGTTGCAATGATTTCATTTACAGAAACATCCATCATCACTGCAAGTTCGTTTGCCGATACAAATTCCGTTACACGCAGTTTGCTTTCTTCTTGTTCAAGCATATCTGCCTCGTCTTGCATGCGTTTTCTGATAACTTCACGTTTATCTTTACGATGCTTAACTGCTTTCTTTTTGCCTTTAACTGTCAGCCGAGCAAGTGTTTCTTTTACTTGAGCATTTACATCTTCTTCGTCTATTTCGACTTTAATCGGACGTTTGGTCTCGGCTTTTTTCTTGACTAATTTTTTCTCTACGGGCTTAATTTTATCATGTTCCTTCGTTGTTGATTCACTTTTGGGAGCAGCAACTTTGGAAGAATCAACCGGTTTACGAATACGATTTCGTTTACGTTTTCGTTCCGCTTTTTTCTTGTTCTTGTCTGATTTAAGTTCGTCAGTCAGTTCGATTGTCGTAATGACTTTCGGTCCGGCAAGTTGCGGAATTTTTGTTTTGATAAAATTATCATCGGGGGTTAAATTTCCGCTTTCTGTTTGTAAGTTTTTTTCGGTAGGCGAACCTGTTAATTTTTGAGTGGCATCCTCTTCTATTTTGCGGAGAACTTTTTTGCGATCAATTGCATCTTTTGATGCTTTTTCTCTTGCCTCGCGTTCTTTTCGGCGTTCCGCAGAAGTCTTTTTACGTTCGGGGCGCATTTTTTGATTCAGCGCATCAAGGTCTATTTTACCTATAATTTTTGGACCGTGTTCTTCTTTTATTTTTATTGCTGACGGAAGAATTGGTTCGTCTTCAATAATTATTGTGCTTTTAACAACAATTGTTTCAAGTTCGGAATCATCTTCGTCTTCGTCAATAGTTTTGTGGATAAAATCACTTTCGTCATCTATATCTTCTTCAAAATCATTTTCGTCTAAGTTACTTTCTTCAAAATTTTCTTCGACATCACTTTCTTTTGTGTCATAAATATTTGATTTAGAAACAGATGTTGAAACGTTGCCGGCTTTGTTTTCATTCTCTGCAACCGCATCGGTTATGTTTAGGTCGTAGTCTTCGTCCTCAAAGTTGTTGTCATGAGTAACGTTCTCTTTATCTTCCTGGTTCACAATGTTTTGTATTGTTTCCGGCTTAATGTCGGTTTCAATCTTGGTAACTGTTTCTAATTCGTTCGTTGATATGTTTTCAACGTTGAGCTTTTCAACTTGCGATATTTTGAGATGCGAATCTTCTTCTTTCGATTCGGAATTTTCAGTTTCGACTTGAAGTTTATGTTCCGACGTCTCAGTTGTTTCGCTGCGATGGCTGTTTGACGGAGGCGATAAATCAATTTTCCCGATAATTTTCAAACCTTTTTGTTCTGACAGGATGTCTTCTTGTTCAGTGCGAGTTTGAAGCACATTTTCAGGTGTCTCATCTTCGGTAAGACTGTTGTCTGATTTTTTTTCACGGCGTTTGTCTAAAGCCTGAAATTTCTTTCTGGTTTCTTCCACTTCTTCTTTGACGTACTTATCCGGCAAAAATTGTTTCAGCAGTAATCCGTATAATTCTCCTGAAATTTTATTGTTTGGGTCGGGGGAAACTTCATGTCCCTTTTTTGCCAAAAATTCCACGAGGGTATGGATTCCTACGTTGACTTCTTTTGCGATTTGATTTAAACGTTTTCCTTTATCTGCAGCCATATCGTTTGTTAAAAAAGAATTGTGTGCTTTATTCTTAGTGATTGTTTTGTGTTGTATATGTTATTCGTGCTCGAATTCTTTTGATAATATTTCAAGAACTTCGTCCACAGTTTCTTCTTCGAGGTCTGTCCTGCGTATCAGTTCGTTGCGAGAAGTATTGAGGACACTTTTTGCCGTATCGCATCCGATAGATATAAATGTGTCAATAACCCATTGGTCTATTTCGTCAGCAAAATCTTTGAGTGCAACATCTTCTTCCAATTCTTCTTCCATGTCTCTGAAAACATCTATTTCGTACCCTGTCAGACGTCCGGCGAGTTTAATATTCATGCCGTTTTTTCCGATTGCTTTTGAAACTTCTTCCGGGTCGAGGAAAACTTCTGCACGTTTGTTGGCTTCGTCAATTTTAACCGAGTTGATTTTTGCCGGACTTAGGGCGCGTTGTATGTATAGTTTTGTGTTAGACGAATAATTGATAACATCAATGTTTTCATTTCGTAATTCTCGGACAATGCCGTGGATACGGGAGCCTTTTACGCCCACGCATGCTCCGACAGGGTCTATGCGGTCGTCATAAGATTCAACCGATACTTTAGCGCGTTCACCTGCCATGCGTACGATGTTTTTAATCGTGATAAGACCGTCGAATATTTCGGGAACTTCGAGTTCAAATAATCGTTCTAAAAATACCGGAGCAGTTCTGGAAATTATGATTAGAGGAGTGTTGTTACGCATGTCCACACGCAATACAGCTGCGCGCACGGTATCTCCTTTGCGGTAAAAATCGGTCGGTATTTGTTCGGTTTTCGGAAGTATCAATTCATTGCCTTCTTCGTCTAAAACGAGAATTTCTTTTTTCCAAATTTGATAGACTTCGCCGGATATTACTGTCCCGACTTTATCCTGATATTTATTAAAAATGTATTCACGTTCGAGTTGCAATATTCTTGACGTCAAATTTTGGCGGATTGACAATACCATACGTCTGCCGAAATTTTCCATTTTTACTTCATCGGCAAATTCTTCGCCTACTTCGTAATCTTCGTCAAATTTGCGAGCTTCTGATAATGGTATTTCGGTATTCTCATCCTCGAGTTCGTCGTCTTCAACGACAATTCTGTTTCGCCAAATTTCAAAGTCACCTTTATCAATATTTATGATGACGTCATAGTTGTCGTCAGAGCCGTAATGTTTGACTAACATACTACGGAACACGTCTTCGAGCACGCCCATCATTGTTGAGCGGTCTATATTTTTGTGTTCCTTAAAATCTGCAAACGTATCTATCAGATTCACATTCTCCATTGTGCGGTTGTATGATTTTATTAAATATTTATTACTAATTTCGCCAACTTAATGTTCTCAAAATCAATTCTTAGAATATCAGTTTCGACTTGTTTTTCTTTTTTTTTCTTTTGTTCCGAGCTTACCTCAATATAAGCGTTCTCAACGTTCGTGAGTTTTCCTTTTATTTTTCGTTTATCGTGTGTCTCAATTTTTAATTCACGTCCGATATTTTTTTGATATTGCTCAATTACTCTGAGCGGATTTGATAGTCCGGGTGAGCCTACTTCTATTTCGTAGTCTTCTTCTTCGCGGTCAAATCTTTCTTCAAAAGCCTTGCTGATTTTGATACAATCCTCCACTGTTATTCCTTCTTTTGTATCTGCCGAAACAGAAATACTATTATCCGGAGATACTGAAACTGTTACTATAAATAACAGATTATCAGACCTTTGAATATTTAGTTCTTCAATGATATCCCGAACGGCGTTCTCTATTTTTTGTTTGTGCATTTTGAGACAATAAAAGGGGGGACTTTCGTAGTCCCCCGCACTTGTAATTCATTTCGGGTGCAAAGATATGTAAATTAGATTTACAAATCAAGGTTTTGTTAAAAATATTGAAATTTTCTGCTGTATTTTTTTAGAAATTAGAGTTTAATAAATTTCATCACAGTAACATTTCCTTTTTTATCGGTAATGTGAGCAAAATAGATGCCCGATTTCAGCATTGAAATATTTGTTTCTGTTTGTTTTAATTCTGTTTCAATAAGTTTGACACCTGCAATTGAGTATATGCACAAGTTGCCCGTAAGTGTTTGTGAAAAACGGATGCTTTCACCTGCAGGGTTCGGAATTATGCGTACACCATTGTCAGTGATAGTCGAGATTGCTCCGATAGTTTCGGCGGTAAGCATAACATCGTCAATTCGCCAAAGACTGCTTGAAGAGGATGCTGTACCTGATGAGGTGTAGTTAAACGCGAATCTAAAGGCAGTTCCGTTTATTGCCGAGAGGTCAATATTACCGCTTGCCGTGTTTGTAAGGCTGTTTTCGGCAGGGGAGGTGTAGGTCAAATTTGTCCATGTTGTTGTGGACGGGCTTCCTGTGTATCCGGTTGTATATTTAAGTTTTACTTCCGGGTTTGTAATACCGCCGTCCGTGTATTGGGTGTAGGCAATAAAAGTGAGCACTTCGTCTTGATAATTATTCAAATTGAACTCAGGCGAAATTAGCCAGTCGTTACTCGCTGCGTCTCCTCCATAAGCATTAATTGAGATATATCCGCTTCCGCAAGACCAATTTTTATTACTTGCAACGGATATGGTTTGCCATCCCGTAAGTGTGCAGGATGAAAAATCTTCGTCAAGCAGCGTAACAATTGAGGCAAAAGGAGAAACTGTTATTGTAAATGTTTGTGTTTCAGTATTTTCTCCTTCAGTCAAAACAAGCGTAACCTCATACGTGTCGGCATCTCCGATTGCAGGTGTTCCGCTGAGGGAAGCTGTGTTGTTTGCTTCGTTTTTTGTGAAGGTGAGCCATGCAGGTTTTTGTGTGCAAGAGAGGGTTTCTGTTTCATTATCAACATTGTAAGTAATGTTGTAAGTGTATGGAGAGGTCTCCATTGCTGTAAGTGCAGGCGATGAGGTGAAGGTTATTCCGGAGCAAGTTGCCCAGATGCAACGTACATATTCAGGGTGGTCAATAAAGGGATTTCTGTTATTTTGCCAATCGTAAGCGGCTTCGTTTCTGTCTATTTCGCGTTGGCTTACCGGGTCAAGTTCGTGCCATGAGAGTAAAACATTTACTTGCCAAGTTTCAAAACTTTGTCCGGTTGAGCCGTCAAGCGGATTGTTGGAATCCGACGGACTAAAGCTTGACAGTTGTGTTTGGTAACGAGTAACGAAGTAGAGTAACATTCGAGCAATATCTCCTTTAAATTCGTCTATCGGTTCAAAAACAGTTCCTGAATATCCCGGAGACACGCAAGACCCAAGTTTACTACCGTTTAATGAAGTGAACGAAGCTGATCCGACTTCGCCGAAAGGGTAGTTATTTCGCATTCCGTTTACTTTACCATCAGACGGAACTACGAAATGAATATCTGATTTCATCGGAGAGGCTTCATTAAAAAAGCCTTGCGGAAAGATATGCTCCCTGTTATAGCAATCGTTTTCCGAACTATAATTTCCGCATTGACGATTTCCGTGGGTGTAGTTATACGGGTCTGTGCCACTTGGATTTTCCGAATACATGTCTAAAACCGTTCCGTCATTTTCATAATAATTGTCCGTATCTGTTGTTTCATAACCATCGTAGAGAGCATCATAACTATGCGAGTTGTGTCCGTCTATAATGTTTGATAAGGCTGTTTTTAATGCGTAACCTTCCAAACCGTTGGCGGCGTTGTAATAACCGGCGGGGATTTGAGCTTTTAAGCTAAAAACCGTCAGCACAGATGCGAGTAAAAGAAATATTTTTGTTTTCATATAAAAAGTTATTAAAGAATTTTCGGATTGTGCTTTCAGGTTGATTTACAAAGGTGTATGC
>DYOJ01000110.1:5111-7379 GCA_020720705.1 Acetofilamentum sp. | reverse complement strand
TTATATTGTATTTTGGTTTATATTAGATTAAAGACATCAGATTACAGACAACAGAATCTAAAATATTGTAAATCTATATTTTAGAAGTCAATTATGTAATGTTTAATATTCGGTTTAATATAAGTGATGTTTAATATGTTAAATATATTTTTTTTAGAACAAAACCTTTATGTAAAACCATGGAATTGATTCTGAGTACGACTTTTGGGCTTAATTTACTTTTGATTTTCTTCACAATTCGAGGATTGAGGAATAATTTTGTAAATATTTTTCTACTCACATTGTTGAGCATTGTTTTGATAGGCACAAGTTTTGTTATCTCGTTGAATCACATTACGTTATCCGTTCCGTTTCTTAAGCATTTTATCAATTCGTTGCCTGCTTTGGTGGGGAGTTTGACGTATTTATATGTGTTTTATTCCATTAATTCGCTGAAAAAGTTTCGGTTACGAAGTCTTCTGCATTTTTTGCCTCTTGTATTTGCCATACCGTTGAGCTACAACGATATGGGAGGCATTTCTATTATTTCCGTGTTCCTAAATATCGGTTTAAAAATTTTGGTAAGCATCATTTATTTTATTGTTTCTCTTAAACTTTTGAAAACCTACAAAAACATAATCGAAAAACATTTTTCAAAAACAGAAAATATTGATTTAAAATGGCTTAGCTTTGTTGTTCGAGTGGGTTTGGTGGCGTACACGGTCTATTTTTTTATAATGTTGATGTGGGCACTCGAAATCTATCTACTCGCAAACATCGAAATTTATGCAAATGTCGTTCCCGTTCTGTTTATTTTTTCAATTAGTTATTACAGTTTAAGTGCGACAAAAGTGTTTGAGCGAATTTCCACTTTCAATTCCGAAATCGAACTTCGGACAGAGCCTAAAAATGACAAAAAAGAACTGTTGCCACCAGACGAAGTGAATCAAATCCTTCAAAAAATTATCGAAATTATCGAAACAAAAAAGCTTTTTAAAAATGAAAATTTGATGCTCGAAGACCTTGCAAACGAGTTGAAATTGCACAGCAAATATGTTTCCTATGTTATTAACACCGGTGCGGGCATGAATTTTTTTGATTTTATAAATCGTTTTCGAGTTCGGGAGTTTAACACTCAGGTTTTGAACCCTAAACATAAAAATTTGACCTTTCTGACCATTGCGTTTAACTGTGGTTTCGGCTCAAAAAGTGCGTTCAATCGCGCTTACAAAAGTGAAACGGGAATTTCGCCGTCCGAGTTTATTAAAAAATCAAGAATTTCGGAAGAATAATCTTAATATCCTATCTGTCAGCAGTTTGCGATGTTTCGATTTTTAAATGAAAACGAAATTTTTGTTCACGATTTCGGAAATATACCCCACTTTCCGAAAAAAAGTCTTTGCATAATGCTTTATGTAGTTTATTTGGGTAATTATTTTTAAAAATCAAAAGAAAATATGAAAAAAAAAATCTTATTTTATTTAGTTCTGGCAACATTGTTTACAAGTTGCAGTAAGGATTGGTTAGATTATTCGCCAATTGACATGTATAGTGCTGAAATTGAATACGATGACAGCAAAGCAACCAAACATTTAAGCGTTGCAGCCGTAAGTATTCAACCGTCTAAAGCCGAAAAACAAACAACCCTGAACACGATTGAAACAATGGTCGAAAAAATTAAATCGGAACACAATGATATTCAAGTAGTTGTATTCGGTGAGTTAATTCTCGAATGGTATTGGGACGAAGCTGATAAAGACCAATATCAACGTTCGATGAGCGAAACCGTTCCGGGAGCTTCAACCGATTTTGTGAAAACGATTGCTGCGGCAAATAATGTAACTGTCGTTTTCGGGCTGACAGAACTTGATGCCGAAACGGATAAACTCTACAACACGCAGGTCTTAATCCGCCCCGACGGGGAGTTGGTAAAATATCGCAAACGCAATTTGAACATTACCGACGAAGACAATAAAATGACCGCCGGAGACGCATTGGTTGTTACCGAAATTGACGGCGTACGCGTTGCAATGTTCGTTTGTTCCGATATGCAAAGCAACAAAATTACCAAAGAAATTGCAGATGCAAACGTAGATGTCATTTTACATTCCCTCACATCGTCCACCGATATGAACGCGGATATTAGCTATGTGGGAACTCAAATGAATACTTGGATTGTTTTCGCAAACCGCTTTGGCAGCGAAGGAATTTTTGAATACACCGGATTTTCGCACATTATCAATCCTGCCGGAACAATCAGCGAGCGGGCTGAAGGAAACAATGCCTATG
>DYOJ01000110.1:0-5011 GCA_020720705.1 Acetofilamentum sp. | reverse complement strand
AATCGTGCTTATGTTTTTTTACTTCGGCTTTGGTTTACAGAATAACAATTTCGGATGTCAGTTCCATTGCTTTGCGGTACACGGCGCTTACCCCGCAGTATCGTTCTTCCGAAAGTGAAATTGCTTTTTCTAATTTTTCGAGTTCCGGCGTTTTGCCGGCTTTAAATTTGAAGATGTATTTAACGTGCATTTTGACAAAATGTTTCGGATGCTCTTCTGTCAAGTCGCCGCTGACTTCAACATTAAAATCCTCAATATCATCGGTGATACGCATTTTTTTCAGTATAGCCACAACATCCATAGCTGTGCATCCGCCAAGCGAAGCCAGCATAAATGTTTTGGGTTGAGGTCCTCGATTTTCTCCGCCGACATTTTCTTTGGCATCAATAATCACCTTATGTCCGTTCACCTCCCACTCGAAAGCCATATTTCCGAGCCATTGTGTTTGAATTGTTTCAGTCATATCCTCATGAATTTATATTGAATAATCATTTGTTTGCATATTTGCTATTCTTTTTTTTATATTTTTGCAAAAATACATATAATTGTAATATGTAAAACTATAAATGTGTTTTTTGCTTAAAATCAAAACCGCAGTGAGATATGATTGAGATAAATTCGTCAAACAAAAATTTAAAATTATCCATACATAAATCCCTTTTGACAAATTATTTACAAATTGTATTTGAATCAGATATTTAAGTAAAACCGGCACACAATACGGGTATTAAACCTATCCGAAAATATGTAAACAGAATAAATAGTGAAAAAAATAGAGAATCAACAAGTTTGCGATTTTTGTATTCAACAGAGTGATATTTTCAGACATCTTACACAAGAAGAGTTCAGCGAAATGTCATATAACAAGAGTTGCAATTTATATAAGCGAGGCGATGTGGTTTACCACGAAGGCAATCGAGTGAATGGTATTTATTGTATCGGTAAGGGTATCGTAAAACATTACAAAACAGGAATTGACGGCAAAGAGCAAATCGTTCGTTTTTCAAAAAAAGGCGGTATTTTCGGATTCCGCTCAATACTCAGCGAGGAGGTAGCCTGTACTACGACTAAAGTTATTGAGGATGCATCAATTTGTTTCATCCCTTCCGAACAATTTATTTATTGGCTGAAACATAATTCTGATTTTTCGATGAAAATGATGAAACTCTCTTGCAAAGAGCTGGGTGAAGCCAACCAATATATCATTGACATTGCACAAAAAAGCGTTCGTGAACGTTTGGCAGAAATTTTGTTGCTGTTAAATGATAATTTCGGGACAGACGCCGAAGGCAATTTGAATATCTCGCTCACCAGAGAAGAAATTGCAGGCTTAGTAGGTACGGCAACAGAATCTGTCATTCGATTACTCTCGGAATTTAAAGCGGATAATTTAATAGAATTGGACCGAAGGCATATTAAACTGCTAAATATCAAACAATTGAAAAGAATATGCGATGTTTTTTAATATTTTTATAACAAAGCATTAACGAAGAAAAAATTCTATCTGCCGGGTATATCGAATGTTCTTAATCAGATATTTCTCGGTAGTATAAACCGGACAGAAATTACCGCATGAGATTAAAATTTATACCATTACTTTTACCAGCCCTCACATTATTTATTTTGTTGCCGGAAATCGTTTCGGGACAAGATAATTACGCTAATATTTACCGATACAAAGGTTCAAACGGATTGTCTCAAAATACTGTAAATCACATCAGTCAAGACAGAGAGGGTTTTCTTTGGATAGCCACACAAGACGGACTGAATAAGTTTGACGGCTACAATTTTGAGATTCTTCGACACAATCCGAAAACACAAAATACATTGCCGGGAAATTACATAAACATAGTTTGCCACGGAAATAACGATGATTTTTGGATTGCAACGCTCAACGGATTGTGCAAATACAATATGAAAACGGGCAAATACATCAATTACACCGATAAAAACGGCATAAAGAATTCTCCGCAAAACAGCATAGTTTCATACATTTTTAAAGACAGCCAAAACGTTGTTTGGTTTGTTACCAAATACGGTATCAGTAAATTTGACGAAAAAACTAACAACTTTACATTTTACCGGCGTGATTATTACGAATTTACTTATGCTACGGGTTACAATAATTTTAAAATAATCGAAACCGAGAATCGCTATCTTTGGATTGCGACCAAAGACGGCATCGCTCGCTTTGACAAGCAAACCGAACAATATGCTTATTATTATCCGGAAGGAAAATACAAACACGCCCTCAATGAATCTTTCGATATTTTACACGATGAAAAGAACTTTTTTTATGTCGTTGCAACCAACGGGTTATACAAATTTAACTCAAAAGAAAAACTGTTCACTCTTATTCCCTATCCGAACAACCCGGCAAAGGACAATGAAAAAAACAAAGCGAATATCAAAGTAATTTTTAAAGATAACACCGGGCTGCTCTGGGTCGGAACGGAGAAAGGATTGGCATATTACGATAAATACAACAATAAGATAGTAACCTATAGCCCGACTGATGCCGATAATAATTTGATAAATTTTGGACGAATCGCCGGAATCTTTCAAGATGCCACAAATATACTGTGGATTGGTTCGGAAAACGGGTTATTTAAAATTGACCGAAAGGAAAAAAGATTTAACATCATTCGCCCCGGACACGTCGCCGAAAATCTGCAAGGCAATAACAGAGTATATGCCATTTATGTTGATGAAAAAAAGCAAATATGGATAGGAACACGCGGATACGGTATCCTTGTTATTGACCCAAAAACCTTGAAATACAAGAGTTACAATCCGCAAAACAGCAAGCTGGAAGATAAAGAGATTCATTGTATCACGAAACTCTCCAACGGGCGATTATGTGTCGGGACAACTAACGGAGCATTTTTTTATAATCCTGAAACAGACAACTATACGGAATTTCTAAAATCCTTCGGGTTACCGAAAAACGACCGCTTTATTCAAAACCGAGTTTCACAAATATTGCTTGATTCCGGCGGGAAATACTGGTTTGCAACAGATAACGGAGTTTTTTATTTTGACGGAACATACATAAAATCTATCACAGACAAAAACAACCGTTTGAAACAAGGTGAATATCAATCTTTCAATATTATTGAGCGCAGTAACGGAGATATTTGGGCAAGCTCAACAGCCGGATTGATACGAATACACAAGTCCGGAGACATTATTTTATATACCAAAGAAAACAGCGGTATCAGCAATAATTCCGTTCTCTCTGTGTTTGAGAGCAGCGACAAAACATTATGGTGCGGAACCGAAACAGGCTTAAACAAATATTTGGCTCTGAAAGATTCGTTTGTATATTATTTTACTGAAAGCCACCACTTTAACAACGACTATATTTATGCAATACTTGAAGACAATAACAACGATTTGTGGCTCAGCTCCAACAACGGACTCATACTCTTTTCGCCCGACGATGAAAAAGTTCACAATTACTTCACCGAAGACGGACTGCAAAACGATGAGTTTAACATACGCGCAGCATACAAACATTCGGACGGCACGTTATATTTCGGCGGGGTGAACGGCTTAAATTATTTTAACCCCCTCAAAACCATGCAATATACAAAACCGCCAAAACCAATCATTACTCGATTCGAGAAAATAACCTCTGACGGAAACAAATCTGTTCGGTTTTTGGTTGGCGACACAATTAAACTCAATTCCGATGAGCGCAGTTTTACCATACGTTTTACCCTACCCGACTATACCCACCCATATCGAAACAGCTACCAATACCGAATTAAAGAATTAGACAGCACTTGGGCAACCGGAACGAACAATTTTGTGTCTTACAATAAACTTAGTCCGGGCAAATATACATTTCAAGTCTTAGGCTCAAACTGCGAAGGCTTTCAAAATAAAACAACAGCCGATTTATACATTGAAATTGATGTACCGTTTTATATGAGCATCTTCGGCTACATCACTTATGCAATGTTGTTGGTTTTATTCGTTGTAATCATTTTCAGGCTATACAGTAAAAAAATGCGTAAAGAAAAACGTATCTTTATTGAAAAACAAGAAGCCTCAACAAAAGCCCTCAAACAAGGCGAAGAACTCGCCGTCAAAACCAAAAATATAGAAGACAGCATGCACTATGCCAAACGAATTATTGATGCCATGTTGCCTTCCGATAAAATGTTCAGAAGGACTTTCCCGCAATCGTTTATACTTTTTATGCCCAAAGAAATTGTTTCGGGAGACTTTTTTTGGCTTGATATCAAAGACGACCTTATTTTTGTAGCCGTTGCCGACTGTACCGGACACGGAGTTCCGGGTGCATTTATGTCAATTGTCGGTTTAGATTTACTTCGTGATATTCTTTCGCTCGGCATCGAAACTCCTGCTGAAATCCTAAACAGACTGAACAACGAGGTTACAAAAATTTTCCGAAACCGAGAAGAACCCGGAACCAAAGTCAAAGACGGTATGGATATTTCTATCTGTGCCATTGACAAAAAAAACAAACTTTTACATTTTGCCGGTGCCATGAACCCTCTTTACCTGCTGCGCGACAACGAAATTAAAGAACTCAAAGCGGACAGGTTTTATGTAGGTCCGCAAGGCGACGATGTTTTTCGCAAATTTACCAACCACACTGTTCAGCTCGAAGATAACGATGTTATTTACATGTTTTCAGACGGATTCGCAGACCAATTCGGAGGTTCTGACCAGAAAAAGTTTAAAATTCGCCGATTCAGACATCTCTTACTCAATATCTGGAATTACGATTTTGAATACCAAAAATTGACACTCCTCGAAACATTCCACAATTGGCGAAACGAAATTGAACAAGTTGATGATGTTATTGTTTTGGGAATAAAACCCTTAGCAAAATAATGTATCGAAGAAAATAATAATGAGACCACAATACCCAATGATGTTGATTTGTTGATTTGTTGATTTGTTGATTTGTTCTTGTAAGAAAACCCCGTTCGGCGGAGCGTCCACGCTCCGTCGGACTATGATTCAAGGCTCTTGC
>DYOJ01000761.1 GCA_020720705.1 Acetofilamentum sp. | reverse complement strand
ACATGGAACTATTATAATTTGTTTATAATCCTTTCCTAAACAGTTTAAAAATTTGGTAACTATTCAGCCGCTATAAACAACTGATTGATAATAACATATAAATATTATTTTATTATATCATAAGTATAAAATTTGATAATTTATTTATAACAAATTGATTAACAATAAATTAAAATTTAGTTAAAATATGTTAAAGTTTTATTGATTTTTATACAGTGTTGATAATCAATTGTTTAAAAAATCAAGAGTGGCTGAATAGTTACAAAAATTTCAATGTGTTATGAGTTTTCTTACAAGAACTACTTTCTTTCAGAAATGACTTTGAGTTGTAACTAATTGATATTAAGCAATTTGATTCTAATGCCTAATACCTAAATTCTAAAATCTATCGAAGTATTGCTATACTCAAATCGGCTGATATGTTTACTTTTATACTTTTTTAAATATTTGATAATCTGCAAATTAATACATTTTCAAATTAACACATTTTCAGTATATCTAAAATTGTTCGGATAGTATGGATATTAAAAAAATAGCTGTTTACGGCAGAAAATATGGGAAAACTTTTGACGATTCCGTCTATTTTTTCTTTACTGCCTTAAAAAAAATCGAAGCGGAAGTATTTCTGTATGAGCCGTTTTACCAATTCATAAAGAGTCAAAGCAATTATGACCCCGAACCTGCCGGCACCTTTACAGAAAAATTTAGTTGCCAACAAAAACCGGATTTGGTCTTCAGCATAGGCGGAGACGGTACTTTTCTTGAATGTGTCTCATTTATAGGTGCTTGTGAAGTCCCCATCGTAGGAATCAACAGCGGAAGAATGGGGTTTTTAGCAAATATCTCGAAAGAAGACCTGCCCTCGGCAATGCTTGCAATTCGGAACAATCAATACAAAATTTTAGAACGAAAACTTATTGAAGTCAAATCAGATAAGCCTGTTTTTCAGGGTTTTAACTACGCCTTAAACGAAATTACCGTTCAAAAACGGGATTCCGGCTCCATGATAACCATCCATGTTTATGCCGACGACAATTATTTGAACAGTTATTGGGCTGACGGTTTGATAATATCAACCCCCACAGGTTCAACGGCTTACTCGTTGAGCGTAGGTGGTCCGATAGTAGTGCCCGGTGCCGGCGTGTTTATCATCACGCCGATTGCTCCGCACAACCTCACCGTGCGTCCGATTATCGTACCGGATACCGTTGAACTTTCACTAAAAATTGAAGGCAGAAGCGAAAATTTTATGGCATCCTTAGATTTTAGAACTGAAATTTTGGAAACATCTACAATTCTTAAATTAAAAGCTGCTGATTTTAAAGTACATACACTTAGATTTGACAGCAAAACGTTTTTCGATATTCTGCGAAATAAACTTATGTGGGG
>DYOJ01000109.1 GCA_020720705.1 Acetofilamentum sp. | reverse complement strand
CTAAAAACGGGTTAAACATTAACTTTTAAAATCACTCAATATGCTGAATTTAAATTAAATGCGTAACTGTAAACATTAAACTTAAAACCGTGAACAGTATAGAAGTCAATTCTACTTTTCCGAGTAAACACGTTTCGATTATTGAAAAGGTGTATCATGCTGAATATCTTTGTTTTGTATTTTATTTTTCAGTTCTAACTATTCAACATCGGTGTTGAAATTTGTGATAAAAAGTTTATACTTTTAAAAATCCGAAGATATCGGCAAGATAAACAAAAAGAAGCGATAAACCAAATGCAATTATCGGAGCAATTAGCCACATGATAAAAAAATGATTGATTTCGGTTTTTCTAAAGATGTTTTTGAACCCCGGTTTCGCTACGCCGATTCCTAAAATTGCGGCAACATTGAGCTGTACTAAGGAGGACGGTATGCCCTTTGTTATTGAGGCAAATAAGAGTAAACTTGCTGAAATAAAAGAAATTATAACAGCCTCTAAACGTCCGAAGAGCACTATTTCTTTGCCTGTTTTTTTAACGACTCGATATCCGAGAAGCGAGCTTCCGATACCAAAACTTGGGGCAATTATCAAGGTGGACATGATGAGGATAATCACAAAATTTCCTTCTGACGGAATATGTAATTCATTGATTGTCATTGATGCAATCGGTCCGGCAGCATTGGCTACATTATTTGCTCCGATTGAAAAAGAAACATACATGGCTCCGAGGACAATGAAAGCTTTGAGGATAGGGTGGTCATGAAATTTTTTTGAAATCGTAAACCCTCGTTTTTGAAGTGGTTTGTAAATATATTTTCCAACCAAAAAGCTGAGAATAAATCCGATAATCGGAAGAATCAGCCAGTAAGGTAAAATTTCCACAAACAATTTGTGTGTGTTCAGATTTGCGAAATAGCTCGCTACCGCTGAAACTGCCAGAACTGTACTTTGACTTGTAGATTGTGGTATGCCGAATAAATTTGCAACCAACAATGAGACCGCAACCGAAAATAAGATTATAGAAACGACAACATAAGTGAAACCCTCTGCAGGCAGCAAACCTTTACCCATTGTTTCGCCCGTTTGTTTGCCTGCAATGATAGCTCCGATAAAAACCATGATACCGAACAACCCGGCGATGAGGCTTTTGCGTATAACCCCCGAACCGTAAGCTACGGAAAAAGCCGGTCCGGTTCCGCTACCGCCCATGTTGATAGCCAGAAACATGGCAACCAAAAAAGGAATCAATAAGTGATTGAATAATGGAGATAACATGGCTAAAATCCAATAAAATTATTCGATGAAATTTTTAACATAAGCACATTCGCTTGCAAATTCTTTGTAGTCGTCGGGGTAATTATTGCGTAATTCAATGGCAAATTTATTTGTCGGTACAGGCTTTCTTGGTTTGCTTTCGTCCCAATAGTTTATACGTTCAAAGTAGGTGTCTGTTTCGTATTTTATGCCGGCAGAGGCAAATAGAAATTCTGCTTGGCGGTTTTTGTCAGGATGTAGCCGTACCGCTTCTTCATAATACTTTAATGCCAATGAGCAAGTTTTGTAATTTTCGTTTATTTCTGTATTATGGCTTGTGTAAATGATTTCAGTTCCGTAAATACTCCACCCGTAACTTGTTGTGTGCCAATGAGTTCCGAAATAGGACATGTTGTAATAAACATTTCCGATTTGGAACGCAAGTTCTGCTTTTTTTGCCGGAGCAGTTTCGTTTTCGTATTTGTTAATGTGTTCCAAAAGTTTTTTTACCAGAACTTCTTTGTTGAAATAATGTGCATCTTGCGACACTGATTCTTGTCGAAAATGTACGTTTGTATTCCAAAACGGGTTTTCCGATAAATAGGTTTTATAACTGTAAACATCACTTGCCCAAAATTTTTCGGGAATTTTATGGTAGTATTCTATGGCTTTTTCGTAGTTGCCTTTTCGTAGCTCCATTGTGCCCATAAGGTCGAAATATCTGAATGTATCAATATTCTTTTTTTTGAGTAAAAATTTTTCGAGGTCTGTTTTTTTATCCGAAACCACTGTGTTTGTGAAATTTTCGACTTGAAATCGGTTTGCATACTTATCTAAATAATAAAATTCGGAGGTGTAATCCCACCAGCGAGTTTCCCAACGTTCGCCTTTGTTTAGGTCGAACGATACAAACAAGGCAGCACGGTCGAACATGTTTTTATTGTGATACGCATGATGTAGGGCAAGCATTAAGTTTGCAAACTCGCGATTATGTTTCAAACCTGTGGTGTCTTTTACAATTTCTTTCATATCTGCCCAAATTTGATTCTCAAAATCGGCATCTAATTTAGGCGTTGAAATGGCACGAATCACGATACGAGTGTAGCGTAACTGAATTTTTTGTTCGTCTGTTTTTATATTTTTTTCAGCCGTATTGAGCAAAGACATTGCTTTGTTTGCATCGCCGGCAGTAAAATATAGATGTGCAGCGGCAAGTTGGTAAAATCCGATGTCTTCATTGCCTTCGGCATGGGCGATTTGTTCAACCAATTGTGCTACTTTTGCGGCATAGGCTATGTCGTTTTTCCGATTTGTTTCAGCGATTTCTTCGTTCGATTCCCAATAAAGTAATGCGTTGGAGCCTGTATATTCCGGTGTTTTTATCCATAGCTCAATTTTATTTATCTCTCTGACAATAAGAGATTTGAACTGTGCGCTGTTGAAATTACTTTCAGCCAAACTTTCAAGTTCTTCAATTGCTTTGCCCGGATTGTTGTATGCCAAATACAGATTGGCATATTCCAAATCGCAATCGGTAAGGTCTTCTTTGAGTTTTTTTACGTATTCTTTGTCCAATTCATGAGATGCCCAAAATTTTTTGGCGTGGCAATTTGCAAAAGTCCGCAAGTAATTCTTCTGTGACTCTTTTTTATCTGTATCTGCTTGTGAATAAGCTACATGAGAGAGTGCCCAATATTTCATGACGCTTACATCTTCGAGCTTGATTTTCTCCCATGTTTTGTTGTAAAGGTCTATGGCTTTTGAGTAATTATTGGCATATCTGTAAAGCATAACAGATTGATAAGCATAGCGTTGCTTCATCATCATATCTTTTGCTTTTCCGATTTCTTTTTCGGCAATAAGCGCAAATTTTTCAAGAGTTTTGCGCTCGGGTGTAGTCGGTGTCCATTCGTCAATCGGGCGAAAAAGGTCTTCGATTTGCTTCGCAAAATACAGATATTCAATGATATCCGAACGTTTATTGTTTGACAGATATTGGGCAAGTGCATTTTTAGATTTTTCGCCGTTCTTGAGTTTGAGTATCTCATTGGTTGTGCTTCTGTAAATCAAATCTTTAATAGCTTCTCGACTGACACTGTTTCCGAAATAAGCCGTCCATTCTTCAATATTTTCCTCCGGAATATTATTCCAATCAAAAATATCGTAACTGTTCCATTGTTGTGTGTTAAAATAGAACGGGCTAAGGTCTTTATGCCCAGCCAAATTAGGGTTGAAGAGATAAACTCGTAAGTCTTCGGGCATAGGACCCCACCAGCAAGCTATGGCAGGTTTGAAAGTAAGTAAACTACTAATAATCAATGTTATAAATGCGATTGAAATTGTTTTCATTATGCAAAATATTTGTTTCGGGTGAATAACTGAAAAGTATAATTTCGTGATTTGTAAATTTATGACAAAAAGTTTTGGAACGTTCTAATTCCGAGATTGTTATATTTTCTAAACGTAGAATATCTCCGTATCTGAAAAGGTATGAACCGAACACGGTATCGGATTGCACAAGATATGAATTTTTTTTTTGTTTTTGAAGAAATTTTACGGAATCTATGTTTTTTTCGTTTATTTGGTTCAAAATTCCTACAAATTCATTGTTTCTGAACAAAACCGACCACGAAAAAACGGGCAATGCCAAACTCAATTCGTAAGGATATTGTGGTGCATTTTGCAGATATTTTTTTCCGATAGTGTTGTTTAGAATTGAATTAATTTCGGTGGGATTTTTCAATTGTCCCATGTTGTAATACATCAACACACCGCGGTCGGCAGGCGGGATGCCTGTTTGCGTTTGGTGTTTGAGTTGATGCAACCGAACGGTTACGGAAATTTCTTTACCCGATTTTTTCTTTATCTCGCTTACAAGGCTGAAAAACAAATCTTTACTCGCCTTGTTCCAATCACAATCCAATTGTATTTCGGAATAATCAGAAACCTTCAATTCTGATTTTGCAAGAGTTTCGATTTTTAATATCACGTTTTGTGCAACAGAAATAATTGAATCCGGTGAAATATTTATTAAACTTTCATTTTCAATAAATACGACAGGAACAAGTTGAATATCAGCAGGAAATAAAGTATCGCAAATCAGCGGAGCTTTTGGAAACGCTGTGCCTTGTTGCGAAACGGATAAATCGAAAAATCGGACGTAAAGTGTTGATATTGAATTGGATTTAAGAAATTCGATATCTTGTTTTTTGAAATCAAAACGTGTTTTCCAATAATACATGCTTCGCTTTGTTTTTTGCGAGCATGAGCTAAGTAAAATCAGCAAAAATATTGATATAATTAAAGACCTAACGGGCATTAGTCATTAGTGTTGAAGTACTTACAATAACTCTGAATTCCGGATAGGTATGGTAGGTCGAAACAGAAGACAACGTAGGGTTGTCGTGAAATCGAATGGTTGTCAGGTCGGAATTCTTGCTGAAAAAGTGATGTAAAATAGGTCGTTCAAAAGCCAAAATTCCGAGTTCGGCATTCTGAAATTCTGCAAATGTTTTATATTCAGTTGTTGAGATTTGCGTACCTAATAATTTGTTGTATAAATGTTTGATATTTAATGTTTTAAGTTGGTTGTCGAAAGTGGTTTTATTGAGAATTAGTGTTTCATCCAAATTGTTTAATTCGGAGCATGTCAGAATTTCGGTAAATTCGTCGTTGAGTTTAAAATAGTGAGAAGAACCGATAATTCCTAACTCGATTTTTCCTAATGACGATTCAAGAACAACTTTATCAATTATTTCATTATCAACAGCTTTGCAGTTGCCTTTTATCAAGTAGTAGGTTAAGTTACGAGGGTCTGCATGTCTCGGAATATCGGTCATTGGAGTATGGTTTTTAGAAATATTTTTCGTATAATTTACGAACAGCCGCGTCTGCAAGTCCGATTTTCGGCACAAGTATTTTTTTGAGTTTTAATTTCTGCATCAATTTGATATACACAGACATAGCCGGAACAAACACATCGGCACGGTCTTCGCGCAGGGTGTATTTGAGCATACGTTCCTTGACAGAAAGAGGTTCGAGTTCGGCATGTAATTGTTCTATATCTTTCAGCTCAACGGTGTTTTCTCCTAATAACGAGCTGACTTTGTTGATATTACCGCCAACACCGATTAGTTTAAGGTCGTCTCCGTATTGTTTTCGGAGCGATTCGAGCTGTAAATTCAGAGCATCAAATTCCGATATATCTGCAATATTTTCCAACAAACGTACAGTCCCGATTTTGTATGAATGTGTCCAAAGTAAGTTATCTGCTTTAAACAAAGTCAGTTGCAAACTTCCGCCGCCCAAATCTGCCGACAGATACACTTTATTGTCCGATAAATTGCACCGATTGGTTTCGTAGAGCAAAACCGCTTCCTGATGTCCGTCAATAAGTTGGATTTCTATTCCTGAATTACTCCTCACATTATCAATTATTTCCGAACTGTTTTCAGCCGAACGCATTGCCGAAGTTGCCACTGCCATGTAATTTGTAACCTCGTAGAAATCCATAATTTGTTTATAAATTCCCATTGCTTTGACAAGCATTCCGGTTTTTTCTTCTCCGATTCGTCCTGTCAAAAACGCATCTGTTCCCAGACGAACGGGCAAACGCAGATACGCCGTTTTTTTTACCGAAGCGTCCGAGTAACTTTCTCCGGCTTTGATGTCTTTAACAATCAGTCTTACAGCATTAGAGCCTATATCAATGCCGGCAAGCGTGATGTGATTTTGTTCCATTTTTCTTTATAAAATATCTGCGAAATTACATATTTTTTTTCTCAAATATTAATTTAAAGACTTATTCAAGATTTTTTTTGCACCTTTGCACACGAATTTTGATGATGTATAGAAAAACCCGTAGTCTATTCTGCATTTGGCAAAAATAGTGATTATAAACCGAGATAAATTCTAAACAACCGGGTATTGGAAAAATAACTATCAACTATAAACTTTATGAAATTTATTGTTTAATATCTTCCTCTGCAAAAAAATAAATGTAAAATATGAAAGTGAATGTAGGTGATACCGTGCGATTTATGAATGATGTCGGCGAAGGTAAAGTTACTAAAGTTTTAAAAAATGACACCGCTTTGGTGTTGAATTCCGATGGCTTTGAATATCCCGTTTTGATGGATGAATTGGTGGTTATCAAAGATATAAAAATAAATTATTCAGACAAAAAAGAAATCCAAAAACCGGCGGAACTACCGCGTCCGCCGGTTGTTGAACCTGTGTACACGGGGAAGGCGGATGTCAATATCTATCTTGCGTATCTTCCTAAGAATCAAAACCTTCTTGCTGATTCGGATTTGGATGTATATCTGATAAATGACAGTGATTATTTTGTGTCCTACAATTTTTTAAAACAGACAGAAACCGGTAAATACAAAAGTTTGACCGGAACATTGGAGCCGAATTTCAAAGAAAAAATACAGACTTTGTTGCACGATACTATAAATCAGGATGTGGATGTAACTTTACAAATTATTTTCTTTGATAAAAAAGAACATAAACTTAGAGAACCTTTGAGCACACATAACAAAATCAAAGATGTGAAATTTTACAAAGAATCCAGTTTTTGCGACAACGATTTTTTTAAGCAAAAAGCCCTCATAATTCCTATGTATGAGGAACATGCAATGACTGAAGCTGTCAAAAAACTCACTCCGGACGAGATTTTGAATGCAATACAGGAGAATTCAAAAAGTGCCGAACTAAACAAACCGAAACAAGCCGTGAAGGTAGAAAAAAATAAGATACGTGAGGTTGATTTGCATATTACGGAACTGCTTGAAACAGAAGTCGGTATGACTGATAAGGAAAAATTGGATTACCAAATGGATGCTTTTCGAGCAGAAATGAAAGCCGCAATTAAGGAAAAACACAGCCGAATCGTTTTCATACACGGTGTCGGTAACGGCACTTTGAAACTTGAAATCAGACGAGAACTGCAACGTTTGTATCCGCATTTTCCGTTTCAGGATGCATCGTTTCGAGAGTACGGCTATGGTGCTACGATGGTGATTTTGAGTAAATCCTAAGTCGAGTTTGTAATAAAGTGTAAATATTTGATATTAAGTAGGTTAAAGTCGTTTTTTGTATCCACTCAAAAAGTTGTGGTGAAGTCATTATATTTTATCAAATTTAATTGAA
>DYOJ01000108.1 GCA_020720705.1 Acetofilamentum sp. | reverse complement strand
AGCGTCCACGCTTTTCTTTTGCCGGCATAACTTCGTAAAGTAGAATTATTTACAATAAATCAATATCTTACATAAAATATAAACGGACTATTGCAACATAAAAAAAACTGAAAATTATAAAATAGACACAGATATTATTTCACAAGTTGAATAAAACAAATTACAAAAAAATAAAGTAATTCACAAAAAAATAATATTTTTGTGAAATTAAGATAAGAAAAATGGAAGTTACACGAATTTTTGACCTGCAAGAACGTTTTAAGCACGAGTTTTCGTCAAAAAAAGATATATTTGTGGGAAAAGAGAATGGGACTTGGCGTAAATACGGAACGTCCGAAGTTCTTGAAATAACAGAGTTATTCAGTCTCGGACTACTCATGCTTGGCATAGGAGCCGGCGACAAAGTAGCGACAGTTTCAAACAATCGTCCGGAGTGGAATTTTGCCGACCAAGCTATCTTGCAAGTCGGCGCAGTGCACGTGCCTATTTACCCCACTATCAGCGAGGATGAATATAAACACATATTGCAACATTCCGAAGCTAAAATTGTGCTGATTTCAAACAAAGAACTTTTCGACAAAATCAGTCCTATTGCAAATCAAATTTCCAATAAACCAAAGATATACAGTTTCGACCAAATTTCGGGGGCAGCACATTGGTCAGAAATCACAGACCTCGGCAAAGCAAATAACACCCCGATCACTCGCGGAAAACTCAAAAACATCAAAGACTCGGTAAAGCCGGATGATGTTGCAACCATTATTTATACATCGGGCACAACCGGAGTTCCCAAAGGTGTTATGCTGACACACCATAATTTTATTTATCAAATTCATTATATCAAACACATTATCGGACTCAATCACCGACACCGCGCACTTAGTTTTTTGCCTTTGTGTCACGTTCTTGAACGTATCGGAGGATACACCTTTCAGTATCTCGGAATCAGCATTTGGTATGCCGAGAGTATTGAGAAAGTTGCCGATAATCTGAAAGAAGTTAAACCGAATGTGTTTGTAACCGTGCCGCGCTTGTTGGAACGCATTTACGACAAAATTATGGAAAAAGGCAAAGATTTAGAAGGTATAAAACGAAAGCTTTTTCACGATGCCGTTGAACTCGGACATAAATATTCAGAACGTAACTCATTGATTTACAATGCTAAATTAGGTTTATACAGTGCTTTGATTTTTTCAAAATGGCGCGAAGCATTAGGCGGAAATATAAAATTGATAATTTCCGGCGGAGCTGCACTTCAGATGCGGCTCGCCAAAATATTTATGGCTGCCGGCTTACCGGTTTTTGAAGGATACGGACTTACAGAAACCGCACCTGTTATTGCCGTTAATCACCCAAAAGATTTTCATTTCGGAACAGTGGGTCCGATACTCGGCAAAGAGCAAACACTAAAAATTGCCGATGACGGCGAAATTCTTTTCAAAGGTCCAAACCTTATGCCCGGATACTACAAAGCTGACGAACTAACGGCAGAAACAATTGATTCCGAAGGGTGGTTCCATACCGGCGACATAGGGGAAATGTTGCACGGAAAATATCTTAAAATTACAGACAGAAAGAAAGAAATGTTCAAACTTTCGACAGGTAAATACGTTGCGCCTCAAGCAGTTGAAAATATTTTGAAAGAATCGTTGTTTATAGAACAGGCTATGGTTGTGGGCGAAAACGAAAAATATACTGCTGCCCTTTTAGTTCCGAATTATGAATTTTTGCACGACTGGGCATCTCGCAAGCACATCCACTACCACGATAACGATGATTTGATTAAAAACAAGAAAGTTATTGAACGATACGAAGAGGAAATTGAATTTTTCAACAAACGCATCGGGAAAACCGAGCAAATCAAAAAATTTGAATTAGTACCCGATAATTGGACGGTGGACGGTGGTGAACTATCGCCTACATTGAAACTGAAACGTCGCTTCGTCAAGCAAAAATATCAAACTCACTTAGACAAATTATTTGTATAGACATATAAACAATTGTCTAACAAATTTATTTTCAATTAATTATTTACAATCAGAAAAAAATCATTTTTTTTGATACCAAAATCTGTTGTTTTAATGTTATATTTGCAGTAAATTTGAAAATTAGTATAGAAAGCTATACGTTTTTAAAAGAATAAATGTCATAATTTCGCCAAAGTGAAAAAGATATTAGGTTTAATATTAAGCATCAGTTTGTTTTTTGCCTGCACACCCGAGCCGGACAACGATGCAAATATTCAGATTTTTCGCGGTTTTGCTGAAGGAAACATTTACACCGATACTTCGATACAAAACATTGAAATTCAGTTTAATACAAATGTGTATCTATCAAAAATATCTGCAAATGGTCAAGAAATATTGCCTGAATATCGCAAGCACATTCTACATATTGCAGCCTCAGCGCAAGACACTACGTTGTGCCCCTTGATTTCTGTTTTTTTGGATGATACGGATGACGAAGTCCGACTTTATGCAGCATTTGCAATGGGACAAAACGGTGGTCTTTTTGCCGAAAAAAAACTGTTAGAAAGCCTCGAACATGAAAGCATGCCCAATGTAACCGAACAAATTTTGACTGCGCTCGGAAAATGCGGCAGTGAAAAAAGTTTTCAGAAAGTTCTCGAAATCAAACTTGAAAATCAATATCCGGCAGTAATATCCGGCATTGCGCAAGCGTTGGAAAAATTTGCCGAACGTAATATTAAATCCGAAGCTTCAATTTCAAAATTAGTGCAAATAGTTTCGGATGCCACGGTTGCCGATACCCTAAAATATGCTGCCGCTTATGCTCTTACACGCTGTAAGTCAGACCTTAGCCGACATATCGAAGAACTCATTGAGGCTTTTAACACAACAGAATATATCTATACGCGGTCGGCACTCGTCAAAGCCTTGCAATACACAAAATCAATTCAATTACAAGGTTTTATAGAAAAAATTATTGAAAATTCAAAGTTAGACTATCGTACTCGACTCAATGCGGTCTCGGTTGCCCGAAGTCTTCCGTATTCAGAACTATCACCTAAGATATTCAGCTTGTTAGACGCACAGCAGGCACCACTTGCCATAGCGGCATCGGAATTTTTTACAACAAACGGCTCGGTTTCCGACCTTGGAAAATATTTGGATTATGCACGCAAAATATCGAACCCTTTTGTTAAAGCAAATTTACTCGCAGCAGCATTAAAATATTCAGAATCAAAAACATCGGTATCAGAATTAATCAAAAAATCCATAGAAAACGAGCAGAACAAATACGCAAAAGCAGCGTATATCAAAGCATTGAGTTCGGACATTTCGCAATATCGCTACGTAATGCACAAAACATTTTTTGAGAGAGATTACGTTATTGCAAGTGCCGGAATTGAAACTTTGGCTCAAATGCGAGCTTCCGAAAATTTCGCAACTTATGCAAAAAATCATGCCGGCAAAAAGGAAAATGTAGAGGAAGCTTTTGCCGAAATTTTTCAAAAAGCAATACTTTCCGGAGATGTTGCGTTGATGGCAATATCCGCACAAACTCTTAGGGATGAGCGTTTTAATTACGGACAGATATACAAAAACACCTATTTTATTAAACAAGGACTAAAAAAATGCGTGCTTCCGCGCGACTACGAGGCATATATCGAATTATTAAAAACCGATACATTTTTGAACGGAACAGAATATCATGCTGAACTTACTGAAAATCACTACACTGTGTCCCCAAAACCTGAGCAAGTTCAAGCTATACCGATTGCACAAAAAATTCGATTCATTACAACAAAAGGAACATTTTTAATACAATTGGATGTTAATACCGCCCCTGCAACCGTAGATAATTTCATCCGATTGGTTTGGGATAACTATTTCGACAACAAAGCCTTTCATCGAATTGTGCCCGATTTTGTGGCTCAAACCGGCTGCGCTCGCGGAGACGGCTGGGGAGCAGAATCCTATTGTATCCGATCCGAATTTTCAATGAAACCGTTTGTTGAAGGCTCCGTAGGAATGGCATCTTCCGGGAAAGACACAGAATCAACGCAATGGTTCATCAATTTGAGTCCCGCACCGCATTTAAACGGCAGATACACCAATTTCGGGTTCGTAACCGAAGGTATGGAGGTTGTTCACAAACTCGAACTCGGCGACCGCATTATTGATGCCGAGTTATTGTTATAACTGATTTGAAACTTAATCGCTCATAACTAATTGATTAAATGTTAATTAAATCTTTTTTCAGTTATAATTTGTTACTTGATTTCGGCATTGAGTGTTTTGTCAAAAGTGGTCAAAATTTGTCAAAAAGTAGTCATTTATCGTTTTTTATTTAGTTTCAATCGAATTTCTTCTGTATTTCTACAGAATTTCTAATAACATTCAAGTCGAAATATCTCTATAACATAAATAATCTCAATGTGTAATGAGTTTTCTTAAAAGGACAAAATAGTCCGGTTTTCAGACTTTTTATAAACAATTAAACAAATCACCGAATAACCAACAGTCTGAAAATTTGTAAGATTTTCTTTACCAAATAATTACCGTTTATCTTAGTTCGAACTTACGTTACTACAAATTTTTTCATAAAAATGATGTTTAAAACCATTTTATACGCTGATATGGAAAAAAAATCTATTTTTGTGCTCAAAATTAGTTAAAATTTGTTTTTTTCATATAAAATCCGTGCATCATGTCATTTCTTACCGACCGCGTAACCGAAGAAGCACTCACCTTTGACGATGTCCTTCTGTCTCCTGCATACTCAAAAGTTTTGCCCAGAAACGTCGAAGTAAAAACAAAATTCAGTCGCAACATAGCATTGAATCGCCCCATCCTTTCCGCAGCGATGGATACAGTTACCGAAAGTGCCATGGCAATTGCCATGGCACGTGAAGGAGGTATCGGCGTGATTCATAAGAACATGACTGTCGAACGTCAAGCGCAGGAGGTGCGTAAAGTAAAACGTGCCGAAAACGGGATGATTATTGACCCGCTAACCATCGGAAAAGATAAAACAGTTGGCGACGCGCTTGCAATGATGACAAAAAATAAAATCGGCGGCATACCGGTGGTGGATTCTGAGGGCAAACTTATCGGCATTGTAACGAACCGCGATTTGCGATTTGAACGAAAATTAGAGCAAAAAATTTCTAATGTAATGACCTCCGAAGATTTAGTTACCACTGCGGTGAACATTAATTTAGAAGAAGCAGCCGATATTTTACAAAATCATAAAATTGAAAAACTCCCGGTAACAGATGCCGACGGGAAACTTGTCGGATTGATAACCTACAAAGATATTACCAAAGCAAAAGACCGTCCGTTTGCCAGCAAGGACCGCAAAGGACAGTTGTTGGTAGCAGCCGCTGTAGGCATCGGAAAAGATACCCCCGAACGTGCGCAAGCCCTTGTAGATGCAGGCGTTGATGCCATTATCATAGACACGGCACACGGACACAGCGAGGGTGTAATCAGAACTTTACGAGAATTGAAAGCCAAATACGGACAAAAAATTGACATCGTTGTCGGAAATATTGCGACTGCTCAAGCTGCCGTTATGCTGGCAGAAGCCGGAGCAGATGCGGTAAAAGTCGGTATCGGACCGGGGTCTATTTGCACAACTCGAATTGTTGCCGGTGTGGGCGTACCGCAAGTAACCGCAATATACAATGTTGCGGAAGCCTTACGCGGCTTAGATATTCCGGTTATTGCAGACGGCGGTATAAGATATTCCGGAGATATTGTGAAAGCTCTTGCCGCAGGTGCCTCGACTGTTATGGCGGGTTCTTTATTTGCGGGGGTTGAAGAATCTCCCGGTGAAACCATCATTTTTCAAGGCAGAAAATATAAAACTTATCGCGGAATGGGTTCAGTTGAAGCTATGCACGAAGGCTCAAAAGACCGTTATTTTCAGGATGTTGAAGATGAAATCAGTAAACTTGTTCCCGAAGGTATTGTCTCCCGTGTGCCGTTTAAAGGTAACTTAGGCGAAGTGTTTTATCAGCTCATAGGAGGTTTAAAGTCCGGCATGGGGTATTGCGGAGCACATACTTTAGAGGATTTGCAGAAAGCAAAATTTGTAAAAATCACCAACGCCGGCATGATAGAAAGTCATCCGCACGATGTAACAATCACTCGTGAAGCCCCTAATTATTCAAGATAACTCTTCTATCATAAAATAATTTTGCTCTGACATATCTGATTTGGCTCATCAGTTTTTTATCTATCTGATATTCAAACATATACTACACAAAACATCCTCAAGGCGACTTTTCGAGGTAGTGTCAAAATTAAATCATTGAAAATAATGAAATTTTCCATGAAAATTCGTATCTTTGAGCAACAAAATATTCAAAAATGGAAACCGAAATCAATGAATTTTTAATAAAACCACAATCCACATTTATAAATCCCTACACCGATTTCGGATTTAAGAAACTTTTTGGCGAAGAAGGCAGTAAGGATTTATTGAAAGACTTTTTAAATCAATTGTTACCTGCTGAATATCAGATTGTTGATTTAGAATTTCGAGATAAAGAAATCATGCCTGAAATTCCGGAATTCAGACGCGCTATTTTTGATTTATATTGCGAAAATGACCGGAAAGATAAATTTATCATCGAAATGCAAAAATCACGTTTGGAGTATTTCAAAGACAGAGTTATCTTTTATACGACCTATCCCATTAGGAATCAAGCACCAAAAGGCGGTGTTTTTAAAATTGTAAAAGGCGAAGAAAAAAAAATTGATTGGAATTATAAACTGAAACCGGTCTATTTTATCGGCATTTTAGATTTTGAATTTAACGATGAGGATAAAGAAAGCGACGAATACGTTGTCGAAATCGAATACAAAGACCAAAATAACAAGGTTTTTTACGATAAATTGAAGTATTTTTTTGTTGTCATGCCGCGATTTAACAAAAATGCGGAGGAACTGAAAACGCATAAAGACAAATGGATTTACTTCTTAAAAAATTTGTCTTCATTTGATGATATCCCCTCAATATTAAACGAACCGATATTCAGAAAAGGCTTTGAATTGGCAAAAATATCAAATTACGATGCCAAGCAACTCTATGAATATGAGCGTAGTTACAACGATTATTTAGGATTTAAAGCCTCTATGGATTTCCAATACGACCAAGGCAAAAAAGAGGGCATGGAAGAAGGAATAGAAAAAGGAATAGAAAAAGGAATGGAAAAAGTTGCCAAACAAATGAAATTAGACAATGAACCTTATGAAAAAATCATGAAATTTACAGGATTGACAAAAGAACAAATTGATGCATTGTAAATTTTACACATTGAAAATGCCTAAAAAGTCAAGGCACTCGTTTGAGCAGCCTTGACTTTTTTTCTGAGTTTTATCAAATTTACAAGCGCAAACCTAAGCGAAATCCGGCATAAAGTTCGGTTTTAAACCATTCATTTTCAG
>DYOJ01000760.1 GCA_020720705.1 Acetofilamentum sp. | reverse complement strand
GGTTTTCCGGGTGAGACCGATGACGATTTTAACGAAACTTACACTTTTTTGGAAAGTTTAGATATTTCTTTTCTGCATGTATTTTCATATTCGGTTCGTAGCGGAACACCTGCAGCCGACATGCAAGATATGGTAAGACGGGAAGTAATTGTAAAACGAAGTGAGCGTTTGCACAATCTTTCAACTACCAAACAAAGAGCATTTTACGACAACAATATCGGACAAATACGCCCTGTACTTTGGGAATCCAAAAATGCCGGCGGAAAGATGTTTGGCTTTACGGATAATTATATTAAAACTGAAACTAATTTTGATAAATTATTGATTAACAGAACAATAAAAGTAAAACTTATCGGTAATTCCGACAAAGAAACAATGCTGTGTGAATTTCTGCTTTAAAAATTGTTTTTTTAACAATAGTTCGTTAAATTTTGTTAAAAAAAATATTTTTTTGTAGATATTTCATTCGTTACATTTCATTTTTTAATTTCGTCAAATTTTTTCTCCTAACATGATAAAAAATATCGAAAAGTGTAAATTATTTGCAGGAATTGCCTACGGTGATATTCTGAATCTAATGGAATCTGTACATTACAGGGTAATGAAATATCAAAAAAATCAGTTGCTTGCTTATCAATCAACACCTTGTAACGAATTGATAATCTTGATAGAAGGCACTGTGGTTACCGAAATGACAAAACTTAGCGGAAATTCCGTAAAAATTGCGGATTTGCATGCCCCCGACTGTTTAGCAGTTGCATTTATTTTCGGCGATGACCAATTTTTTCCGGTTGATGTAACAGCTTCAACCGAAGTTACGGCAGTAAAAATCCCCAAATCGTCTGTTTTAAAAATGTTTGCGACTAACCAACAATTTTTATCCAATTTTTTAGATATGGTATCGTCTCGAGCACAATATTTGACTGAAAAAATGAAGTTTTTTTCATTTCAAACCATCAAGGGAAAAATTGCCTATTTTTTACTGAAAACTGCAGGAGAAAAACAATCTGATTCTTTTACGATTAAGCAAACTCAAATAGAACTTGCTGATTTATTTGGTGTTGCGCGTCCGTCATTGGCACGTTCACTTAAAAATCTGTCAGATGAAGGGCTAATTTCGGTAAATCGAAAAGAAATAACAATCCTTAATAAAAAGGAACTCGCATCATTTATGCAATATGAAAACCGTATTCACTAAGGAATGTGTAAGATAGTGTCTGTTAGAAAACGTATAAAAACTTGAATTTATGTCAATTATACTCTTTTTCCAATCGAAAGTATAGTCATATAGTAGTCAAAAATAGTCATTAAGTTGTCATTCGTATTTTTTTTATTTAGTTTCAATCGAATTTCTACCGAATTTCATAAAACATTCAAGTCAAAATATTCCTATAACATAA
>DYOJ01000759.1 GCA_020720705.1 Acetofilamentum sp. | reverse complement strand
AGTTGTAGAAATAAAAAAAAAGAATTAATTTTGGGAACTTATGAAAACAAACAGAAGAAAATTTACAGCGAGCTTTAAAGCTCAAGTGGCACTAGAAGCCCTCAAGGAACGAGAAACGATGTCCGAGTTAGCTAAGCGATTTGAAGTTCATTCAGACCTTATAACTCAGTGGAAACAAGAGTTTTTAGACAGAAGTTCTGAACTTTTTGAAAAACAACCCTCGGTTAAAATTGATGAAAAAGAACAGGAAAAATTTTATGCCAAAATCGGACAACTAGAAATGGAACGCGATTTTCTAAAAAAAAACTTGAAGAAACTAGGTCTATGAAAGAACGAGAACAACTCATCGAACAGAGTGCTACTTGCAAGCTAAGTGTCAGAAAACAAAGCAATTTGTTATCGATAAATCGTAGCAATCTCTACTACAAACCTCGTGAGGAAAATGCCGAAAATATTAAAATAATGCATCAAATGGACAAGCATAATTTAGAGCACCCCACACATGGCGTTCTACGTATGCAAGATTATTTGTTCTCGGTAGGTTTTGTTATTAATGTAAAGAAAGTGAGGCGCTTACTTCGAAAAATGAACATCATGGCAATCTACCCAAAGCGAAATTTATCCAAAGTGGGTGATTTGAAGTATAAGCACCCTTATTTGCTTAAAAATCTGACAATTGACCGACCAAATCAAGTATGGGAAATAGACATAACTTATATTGCCATGCAAAAGGGTTTTATGTATTTAACCGCCATAATTGACGTATATAGTCGTTATATTGTAGGTTGGAGTTTATCCAATTCACTTGCGGCAGAAAATAGTCTTAATACATTGAAAGAAGCTATATTAGAACATGGAAAACCGGAAATTGTCAATAGCGACCAAGGCAGCCAATTTACTTGTCTTATGTGGGTAGAACACCTTGAAAAAGAAGGTGTTAAAATAAGTATGGATTCAAAAGGACGTGCTTTGGACAATATCTATATTGAGCGTTTTTGGCGAACGATAAAGCAAGATTGCATTTATTTGCGTCCGGCAGCCAATGGACAAGAACTGTATCGACATATTTTAGGGTTTATGAAATTGTATAATACCGTAAATTCGCATCAAGGAATAGGTAGAGAAATCCCCATAAATCGATATAAAATGGTGGCTTAATGAATCGATTTAAGGAATTTAAAAACTTTTTTTGAGTTTTTTTTAGGCATATTTACTTAAAAGAACGATTAAAAAAAGTCCCGAAAAAAGCTTCGGGACAAGTTCTCCTAAGGTCAGATTATTCCTAAAAAGTTGCTCTCCAGCAGAGCTTTTGTCCGCTTTGTCTGACAATGCAAATTTATATATAAAAAAATAATTCGGTTACATTTACTTTTTTTTGTGGTCGAAAAATGGGGAGTAGAATA